>CAVBPI010000245.1:2482-4360 GCA_963596955.1 bacterium
GCCTTACGGCGTGCTCGAAGGAACGAAGCTCGCGCGCGATGAAGAAGGCAATCCTCTTGTCGATCCTTCAACCGGAATGTACATAAACGACACCGAGGTCGGAATCATCGGCGACCCTAATCCGGACTACAAGATTGCAATGACTCATTCGTTCTCATTCTACGGGTTCACACTCAGCGCGATGATGGACTTCCAGAAAGGAGGATGCGTATATAGCTCCTATCTTACCGACCTCCTCGGACGAGGCGTGACGAAGGACACCGAAGACCGTCTCGGCTCAAGGATACTTCCGGGTGTGTATGGTGACGCGAACACTCTTAAACCGATACTTGACGCTGACGGAAACAAAATCAGGAACACCACGACTCTCTCGGAGTCAGACCTGTACTTCTCCGACGGAACATATTCGACATTTGCAATCAACTCATGCGACGAGGTTGCCACATACGACGCGACGGTTCTCAGACTCAGGGAAGTGTCGCTCTCATACAAGTTCCCGTCAAAGTGGCTGAAGAAGGCAAAGATTTCAGGTGCGGAGATTTCCGTTGTCGGAAGGAACCTCTGGTTCTGGGCTCCGAATGTTCCGAAATACTCAAATTATGACCCTACGGCCAACTCATACGGAGAAACCAATGTTCAGGGTATCGACTACACGTCAGCGCCTTCGACAAGGAGAATTGCATTCAATCTGAAGCTCACTTTCTAAAAAAAGGATTATTGAAGTATGAAAAAGATATATAATATAATTGCGGCGGCACTGCTCGTCCCGGCTTTGGGAGGATGTAATCTGGACATCAACAATGACCCGTATGCCGTCACTACACTTGACATATCACAGCTGTTGACTGCCGCGGAATACGAGGTCGGCTCTACATTCGCGGAGGGATATTTCCTGAACGCCAATTTCTCTGCCTATGTTCATCACACATACAGCAAGGAAATAGACAATTATTCACTCATCTCCACCTATTCGACGCTCACGAACACATGGTCTCAGGCTTACAGGTATGCCATCAAGAACTGCGACGCGCTGATAAGCAACGGCGATGCCAACGGGGATGCCATTTACGCCGGAATCGGACGGGTTATGCGTGCTCATGTCTATATGGCCATGACAGACCTCTGGGGAGACATCCCTTATAGCGAGGCAAACACGGTCGGGATAGAGACCCCGAAAACCGACTCCAGCGAATCAATTTACAACGATCTTCTTGCCGGTCTCAACAAGGCCATAGAGGATTTCAAGAATGAGGAGGCCGCCAACCCGGACGTTCCTGCATCAAACGACCTGTTCTACGGAGGCGATGTGGATAAATGGATTAAGGCAGCTAACACGCTGAAGCTCAAGTTGCTCGTCCAGTCAAGGCTTGCACAAGACAAGGTGACGGGATGGAAGACAGAACTCACAGCATTGCTCGCGGAGAACAACTTCATCGGCGACGGCGAGGATCTTCAGTTCCCGCACTCCACGACAAAGGCTCCGATGGACGAGAGAAATACAGGATTCGTCGATGAATATGAAGGCGGTCAGAAAGCTGTTTTCATCAGTCCTTGGCTCTATGAGACCATGGCCGGAAAAGCCTACAACTTCAAGACGAACCCTCTCCGCGGAATAAGGGATCCGAGAACAAATTACTACTGGTACAACCAGTGCACCGAAGGCGGAGATGCTGAAAACCGGACTGACTACAGGGACGGAGCTTTCATCTCCATCATCCTCGGCAGCAACTCAGGTCTCTCTTCCCTCACTCAAGAAAGCAAGATGACGACACTCGGAATCTATCCTGTCGGAGGAAAGTATGATGACGGCAAGGGAGGAAAGATCGGAGCGTCTTCAGGAAGCGGAGTGGCTCCCGACAAGATTCTTCAGGCCTATTC
>CAVBPI010000246.1:0-858 GCA_963596955.1 bacterium
AACGAGAAGTACGGCAGCATTTGTTATGTTGCCTTGGTAAATAAGGTTTAAGTCTGAAAGAGCCTGATAGTCGTCCAAAGAACTGAATGATGGATTCCTGTGCTTTTTGGCATATTGATTTTTCAGAATCTGTATGGCATCCTTGTCAAGGGCGTCAATTGTAAGTCCTTCACAGAATCGTTCAGAGAAGTCCGACTCCTGCTCTTGTATAATGCTCAGATAGACTTCGTCTGACATTGGCTTTAGTTCCTCTCCGACACGCATGAGGGGAACATCCTCAAATTTGAATACTCTTCCTCTTGGTCTGGGCGGAACATCAATTACCAAAACACGTTTATCATTTTCATAAAGTTCATACATGTCAGTTCTTATTCCGGTGTCCTTATAAATGTCAGCCACCAGCCTGCCAATACCATTCTCGCCTTGTCTGGTGCCAATAACTTTATGGGGATAGGAATCGTGCATTCCGATGACCAATGAACCACCTTTCTCGTTGCAAAGGGCGGTAACATATCCAAGGATACATTTTCTTCTGTCAGTAGGGTTGTTTTTAGTGCCTCCATTGTAGGAGACATTCCCGAATTCTCCCTTTTTGAATTCAACATGATCTTCCGACTCACGCATTGATTTGAGCCGTTCTATTGTTTGTCTCATTTGTTTTTTGTTGAGAACTAATACATTACAGCACATCCGACTCTCGCCGCAATTTCTCTATGAGGCGGTCGATGCGGTGCAGCTCCTTCGGAATCTGGATGCTCTGCGGGCAATGGCTCATGCACTGGCCGCAGCCGATGCAGCGGTTCGCCTGCCGGACTCTCTCTATGCTGCGTTCGTAGCTGATGAGATAGGCACGGCGGG
>CAVBPI010000246.1:932-4354 GCA_963596955.1 bacterium
GGATTGCCGGGATGTCGATGCCGTAAGGGCATGGCATACAGTACTTGCAGTCGTTGCACGGCACGGTAGGGTAGCTGTGAATCAGCTCGGCCACATCCATCAGAAACTTGTCGTCGTCTTCAGTCAGGGGCTTGAGAGGGGAGTAGGTCTTCAGGTTGTCCTGAAGATGCTCCATGTAGGTCATTCCGCTCAGCACGCAGAGCACGCCTTCCGGCGAGCCGGCGAACCTGAAGGCCCATGACGCCACGCTTGACGAGGGGTCGCGCTGCTTGAGCCTTTCGGCGACATTGTCGGAGACCTTCGACAGGCGGCCTCCGAGCAGCGGCTCCATGATTACGACAGGGATTCCGCGCTTGGAAAGCTCCTCGTACATGTGCCTCGCGTTGCTGTTCCTGCCGTCCGCATAGTCCCAGTCGAGATAGTTCATCTGAATCTGGATGAAGTCCCAGCGGTATTTCTCATGGGTCTTGAGCAGTTCGTCGAACATATCCTGCTTCCCGTGGAATGAATATCCGAGATGCCTTATCCGCCCGGCCTCGCGTTCCTTGAGCAGGAACTCGAGCATTCCGTTCTTCACATACCTGTTCTCGAAATCCTCCATGCTCCGGCCGATGCTGTGCAGGAGGTAGTAGTCTATGTAGTCCGTCCGGAAATTCTCGAAGGACTTCCGGTACATGAGCATCGAGTTCTCTCTCGTCCAGTCGCTGAAATTGGAGAGCTTCGTCGCTATGTGGTAGGACTCCCTCGGATGGCGGCTCAGCGCGAGCCCGGTGGCCGCCTCGCTCTGTCCCTGAAGATAGACAGGGGAGGAGTCGAAGTAGTTGATGCCGTGGGCGAGGGCATAATCTACAAGCTCGTTCACCGAATCCTGGTCGATGATGTCCTTCCCGTCCCCGTCCTTTTTCATCTGCCAGCGCATACAGCCGTAGCCGAGCACGCTGACCTTGTCCCCTGTTCTGGGGTCTGTCCTGTATGTCATCTCCCCGCTCTCCGCCGCGTCGCCGGACCCTCCGGCCTTCGCCTCGTCCCGTCCGTTTTCACCGCAGCCCGCAAACGCGCCGGCTGTCACGGCCGCAGCCGCAGCCATTCCGCTCGCCTTTATGAATTCTCTTCTTTTCATCTTTTTCTGAATCAGACTGTTACTTCAAATTCTCGTTCCTCCTCCCATGGCGGACTTTCTGCACCGCTTTGCCGGTCCTACAATTCCCTGTGGACGCTGTGCCCCTCCACATGAATCGCGCTCAGCGGAGCGGCGGGGCAGTTGTACTCGCAGGCGCCGCAGCCGATGCAGCGTTCCTCGTTGACGGTCGGAATCCTCACGGAATCCTTGTCTGACGGATTCTTGCGCACCATACGTATCGCCCCGGCCGGGCAGTGCCTTGCACAGTTGCCGCACTTGACGCCTTCCGCATCGGCGACGCAGAGCCTGTAATCGACGGTGGCGTGTCCTATCTGAATGGCCGACTTCTCCTCACGGCTCACCTCCACAATCGCTCCTGCAGGGCAGACGGACGAGCATCTTGTGCATTCCGGACGGCAGTAGCCCTTCTCGTAGGACATCTCCGGCTGCATCAGCGTGGCAAGGGCGACGGACGGCCTGAGCACATGATTAGGGCAGGCGGAGACGCAGAGCTGGCAGGCAATGCAGTGATCCGTGAAATGCCTGAGGCTTCCGGAACCGGCCGGCTTGAGAGGCGTCTCTCTCTTTGGAGCCTTCTTCTCCGGTAGCGTGATGAGCCCGCCATCGACCTTCATCTGCTGGGCGGCCGCCTCTGCCGGGCGCATCATCTCTGCCGCCGCAAGCGCCCCGACGGTGACTGCCGTGGTCTTTATGAACTCGCGTCTCGTGCCGTTCTCCGGCTTGCCCGCAGCGCTTTTCGTCAGTTTTACGTCAGCAGCTCCGGCGCAATCCGCGCCGCTCGTACCGGCGGCATTCTTGCCGTATCTGAACTTGTACTGAATGGCTCCGTCTCGGCAGACTGACAGGCAGTCCATGCATGCCACGCAGCGGCTGTAGTCAATATGATGGTTCGCCGTGTCGATGCACGAAGATTTGCAGCGTCTCCCGCACAGTCCACAGTTTCGGCATTTGTCCGTGTCAATCACCGGCCCGAAAAGGCTGAACCTCGAAACGAGGCCGAGCAGCGAACCAACCGGACAGATGCTGTTGCACCAGATTCTTCCCCATCTCCATGAAAGGACGGCGAGCAGCACGAAAGTCACGACCGCGACGACGAATGTAGGTATGCTCTTGACCCACACGTCGGTGGAGTAGAAGGCATAGCTGTCGAAATGTTCCGCAATCATCGCGAGGAGGTTGTTGCATCCGCGATAGACAGGCGCGAACAGTTCAGTCGCGATTCTTCCGTATGCGCTGTAAGGCGCAATCAGAGCGGCTATGGAGGTGACTCCGAGAGCCATCGCCGCGATGAACGCGACCAGCACCGTGTAGCGCAGCGCCGTAAGGGGACTGCGGTACTTGAACCGGTACAGATTCTTCTTTTTTGTCTTTCCGTGAATCCACGAGATAATGTCCTGCATGACTCCGAGCGGGCAGATTACCGAGCAATAGACCCTGCCCAGCAGCAGCGTGAGCACAACCAGCGCGGCGACAATCCCGAAGTTGAGAGCGAGCGCGGCCGGAATGAACTGAATCTTTGCCATCCATCCCAGATAGAGGTGCAGCACTCCCGTGAAGTCAAGGAAAAGTAGCGTGATTCCGGTGAAGAACACCGCTGCAAGGGCGATTCTGACTTTTCGTAGCATTTTTATGAGTATTTTGCTGCAAAATTATCAAAAAACTCGTTTCCTGCAATGTCCCGTGCCAGGGAAACTTACAAGGAAACTTGCAGAAATATACGAAACCGCGCAGGTGAACGGGAAAGAAGCCGGAAGCCCATGTCAATTCCCCGTTCGGGCTTCCGGCAAATGACACGGCTAAGCCGCCCCGTCCTCGACAATTTCAAGCTTTGTCGCGATTATGTCCGTGCCGGTTCTCTCGACCTTGTCGCTGCCGACATATTTCGAGTACCTGATTCTTCCGAACAGATGCACGTTGCAGCCTTTCACGATTTTCGAGAGGTCCGCGATGTTCTGGCCTTCCCATGCCTCCACGTTGTGCCAGCAGGACTCGACGATGTTCTCGCCGTCCCTGTTGCGCCCGACCCTGTTCGTCACGAGCGAGAAATGGAGCACTTTCCTATCTCCCGCTTCCTGCATCCTGACGTTTCCTACAGTTCCCTGCAGTTCCACTCTGTTGATTGTTTCCATGTTTCTGAATTAAGATTTGTTTTATTTTTCAGGACGGTTTCCGGAAAACGCCCCTTATGTCCGCGCCGGCTCAGGAGCTCTCATCCCCGCCGCGTGTTGCAAAGTACTGCAAAATAGTTCTGAACATCAATGCTTCTGGGCACCAGTCATGT
>CAVBPI010000247.1:0-4326 GCA_963596955.1 bacterium
GTACCGGGGAGAGTCCGTCGATCCGGCTAAATACGTTAATTTCTGACGGTTATGGAAAAGAGAAAAGTTGCGATACTCGGTTCCACTGGCTCCATAGGACGGCAGGCGCTGGACGTAATCAGACAGCACCCTGATTTGTTCGAGGTTGAGTTGCTTACGGCGAACAACAGAGCTGAACTGCTTGTGCAGCAGGCTATTGAGTTCGACGCGAACAGCGTGGTGATATGCAATGAGGCGAAATATGCCGAGGTGGCGGATGTCCTGCAGCCTAAGATGATAAAGGTCTTTGCGGGCATGGATTCCGTCTGCGAGCTCGTGAAGTCGGACAGCATCGACATCGTGCTCACCTCAATGGTCGGGTTCAGCGGACTGCGCTCCACGGTAGCGGCCGTCGAGGCAGGCAAGGCCATCGCGCTCGCTAACAAGGAGACGCTTGTGGCGGCCGGCTCTATTGTGATGAGGCTTGCGGAAGAGAACCGTGTTCCTGTCCTTCCCGTGGATTCCGAGCATTCCGCAATCTTCCAGTGCCTTCTCGGCGCGAACGGCAATCCTTTGGAAAAGATTCATCTGACGGCTTCCGGCGGGCCTTTCCGCACCTGGGACAAGTCAAGAATCGCCTGCGCCAAGGCCTGTGACGCGCTCCGGCACCCGAACTGGAACATGGGCAGCAAGATAACCATAGACTCCGCGACGATGATGAACAAGGGCTTCGAGGTCATCGAGGCCAAGTGGCTCTTCGGAGTGGAGCCTGAACGGATAAACGTCGTCGTGCACCCCGAGTCCGTGGTTCATTCCATGGTGGAATATGCCGACGGGGCGGTGGTGGCCCAGATGGGGTTCCCGGATATGCGCGAGCCGATACAGTTCGCTCTGGCCTACCCGCGGCGGCTCCCTCTGAACAACCGCAGGCTGGACTTCGCGAAGCTCGGCTCGCTCACCTTCGAGGAGCCCGACCTGTCGAGATTCCCCGCGCTCGGCCTTGCCTATTCCGCGATAGGCCGCGGAGGCAACGTTCCGTGCGCGATGAATGCGGCCAACGAGGTGGCGGTGGCGGCGTATCTCCGCAATGAAATCAGCTTCTACGGCATTCCAGATCTTGTTTCCGAGTGCATGGAGCGGACACCGTTTGTTGCGGAGCCATCGCTGGACGACATTTTCGCGACCAACGACGAGACGGCGGCTTTGGCTCGAACATTGATTGCCTCACGGCGGTTCTGAAATTACGGCGGTCAGTGTCAACTATGATAAATTGGCCGACGACGATAAATTTAGAAATATATGATAATTCTTATAAAGACACTGCAAGTCATCCTCGCCCTTTCCATCCTCATCCTCTTTCACGAGCTGGGGCATTTCACCTTCGCGAAGCTGTTCGGAATCCGCGTCGATAAGTTCTATCTCTTCTTCGACGCCGGAGGCAAGGCCCTCTTCCGTTTCAAGCCCAAGAACTCGGAGACGGAGTACGGCATAGGGTGGCTTCCGCTGGGAGGCTACTGCAAGATTGCCGGGATGATAGATGAGTCTATGGACACCGAGCATCTGAAGTCCGAGCCGCAGCCGTGGGAGTTCCGCTCTCATCCGGCATGGCAGCGTCTGCTCGTGATGGCCGGGGGAGTGCTGTTCAACTTCATACTCGCGATACTTATATATATAGGTGTGCTCGCGGGATGGGGGCAGTCCTACATCAGCAACGACGGCAGCGACATCTATGTCAATGAACTGGCCTACGACATGGGTTTCCGCACGGGCGACCACATCATCGCCTATGACGGCGTTCCCGAGGAAAATTTCGGAATGCTCCAGGCCGACCTCGCGAGGAACGAAGTCAGCAAGGTGACGCTTCTGCGGGGCGGCGACACGCTCGTCCTCTATGTGGATCAGAGCCGCATAGGGGACATTCTGAACACGCCCGGGATGTTCGACCTCGCGCTTCCCTTCGTCATAGACAGCATCCCTCCGGCGTCCCCTAACTACGGCGGCGGACTCGAAAGGGGAGACCGCATCATCGCGCTCGACTCCCGGCCGGTCGCCTATCTCCAGGACAGCCGTCCTCTGCTTCGGGAACATGCCGGCTCACGGGTTACGGCGGAGGTGCTCCGCGGCACGGACACCGTCTCGCTTGACGTGGCGGTGGATACCCTTGGCAGAATCGGCGTGTTCACGACCATGCCGAACATTCAGACGAAGACATACGGCTTCTTCGAGGCCATTCCGGCAGGCTTCTCCTACACCTTCACCACCATCGGCGACTATCTCAAGGACATGAAGCTCGTCTTCACCCCGAGCACCGAGGCCTACAAGTCCGTCGGCAGCTTCATCGCCATCGGGCAGGTGTTCCCTTCCGCCTGGAACTGGTACGCCTTCCTGAACATTCTCGCCCTCCTTTCTGTCATGCTCGGCGTGATGAACCTCCTTCCGATTCCGGCCCTTGACGGCGGTCACATAGTCTTCACGCTCTATGAGATGCTCACGGGAAAGAAACCGAGCGACAAGTTCCTCGTCGTGATGCAGATTATAGGCATGATTCTCCTCTTCGGCCTGATGATTCTCGCCTTCGGCAACGACATAATGCGGCTGATTCGTTAGGCTATATACGAAAAGAATAAAAATATTTATGGATATGAGAAAGTTCAGATTTGTTTTCGCCTTTGTTCTTGTGGCTATTTTCTGCATCTCATGCGGTGAACGGAAAAAGGCATTGCTTCCGAATGTCAGCGGCAAGGCCGGCGAGGTGCTCGTGGTGATTGAACAGGCTGACTGGGAGGGCGCTCTCGGCACGGCCATCCGCGACACGCTCACTTCCGACTGCCCGTTCCTCCCGCAGAGGGAGCCGCTCTACTCGGTGGTGAACATTGTCCCGACGGCGTTCACCAACATATTCCAGATTCACCGCAACATCCTGATTTGCAATGTTAATCCGCGTGTCTCCGAGCCGGGCGTGCGCTTCCTCAGCGATGTCTGGGCGCGTCCCCAGTGCGTGATTAAGATAGATGCGATTGACGAGGACTCGGCCGTGCAGCTGTTCGAGGACAACAAGGTGAAGATTGCCACGATGATAGCGCAGGCGGAGCGCAACCGGGTGATAGCCAATTCGATACAATATGAGGAAAAGGGAATCCGCCCTGTCCTTGAGGAGCGTTTCGGCGGTTTTCTCCATTTCCCTGTAGGCTACGCGGTGCGCAAGGTGTCCGACGACTTCGTCTGGGTTGCCTACGAGACCCAATACACCAATCAGGGGGTATTCATCTATAAATATCCCGCCGGCGACGCCCCGTTCACGGAGGAAAGCCTCGTGACAAAGAGGGACGAGTTCCTGAAGAACTACGTGCCGGGAATGTTCGACAACACCTACATGATTACCAGTCCGATTGTCGATCCCGACGTCAAGTACATGAAGTATCAGGGTCGCGACTTCGCCGAGATGCGCGGCTACTGGGAGGTCTATGGCGACTACATGGGCGGCCCGTTCGTCTCGCATTCGTTCTACAGCCCCGACGGAAAGTGGATTGTGACCCTCGACGCCTTCGTATATGCCCCGAAATACGACAAGCGGCACTATCTCAGGCAGGTCGAGGCTCTGCTTTATTCATGGGAGTGGAAGAATAGTGTAAATTAAAGTGTAAATTAAAGGTAAAAATATTTTGCTCTCTGAAAAATATTGCATACCTTTGCAATCCCTTTGGAAAAAGGCTTTTGAAATCTTTCGGGATTTCTGTGCGGTGGGTTCGTATAACGGTTAGTACTCAAGATTTTCATTCTTGCAATAGGGGTTCGATTCCCCTACCCACTACTAAAAATATAAAAAAGTACAATAATGGCACAGCATGCATCAGCAGACAAGCGCAATCGTCAGAACGAGAGGCGCCGCTTGCATAACAAGTATTATGCAAAGACTACAAGAAACGCGATTCGCGCGTTGAGAGCGATGACCGTAAAGAGCGAGGCCGAGGCTTCAGCACCGAAGGTCTATGCGATGATTGACAAACTCGCGAAGATCGGCGTCATCCACCAGAACAAGGCAGCAAACCTCAAGAGCGGCATTCAGGTCTATATCAACAAGCTCGCCTAACCGCCCTTCCAAAGAAGAGGTTTCAGCCATACTCCACGGAAGCCTCCCGCGCTTCCGTTTTTTTCATTGAAATTGTGAAGTTTATTTTTGGATGGATGCAAGGAAGACGAGTGAGGAGGAAGGGAGTTACCTTACGGTAATGACCGACCGACGATGCGAAGTCTGACGAAGCAGACGCCAAAAAGAAACGAGCAATCGGGATGTAGCGCAGTTGGTAGCGCACTACGTTCGGGACGTAGGGGTCGGGCGTTCGAGTC
>CAVBPI010000248.1:0-3951 GCA_963596955.1 bacterium
CCGTGAACACGGTCAGAGATATAACCTCCTGAATGACTTTGAGCTGCATCAGGGTGAAAGGTCCTCCGTTCCCTATGAATCCGATGCGGTTTGCGGGAACCTGGGCGCAATACTCAAAGAGCGCTATGCCCCATGAGAACAGAATCACCAAAATCAGAGGCCATCCGGTAGAAATCTTCATCTCCTGAAGTTTCAGATGCCCGTACCATGCGAACGTCATGAAGATGTTCGAACATATGAGCAGAAGAATTGTAAATATCGCTTTCATCATAATTTAAGGCAGCGCAGGCGTCATCCGAATGCGTTTGCTCCGGCAAAAGTAAGAATATGTTTGAAAACATCGTCAAAAAATATGAAAATATAATCCCTATTTTGTAATTTTGTAGGCTTCGGATTCATTCGTCCGAAACAAACAGAATAAAAAATTACGAATATGACACTGATAAAATCCATCTCCGGAATCAGGGGTACCATCGGAGGCGCCCCGGGCGGAGCTCTCACCCCCATTGACATCGTGAAATTCACTTATGCCTATTGCGAGAAACTGCGCGAACGCAGGCCGAAGCCGTCGGGCGAACGCTATAAGGTCGTTGTCGGAAAGGACGCGCGCCTGAGCGGCGAAATGGTTGAGGACATCGTGTGCGGAACACTGATTTCCTGTGGCGTCGATGTCGTGAAGGCCGGCTTTGCATCGACCCCGACCACGGAGATGGCCGTGACTTTTTCCGAGGCAGACGGAGGAATCATACTCACGGCCTCGCACAACCCCAAGCAATGGAATGCCCTCAAGCTTCTGAACGAGAGAGGGGAGTTCCTTAATGCCGAGGAGGGCGCGGCGATACTCGAATGCGCTGAAAAAGAGAACTTTGACTTCGCACCGGTTGAGGAACTTGGAACGGTTGAGGAGCATGATTTCACGGATGAGCATCTTGATGCCGTGCTCGCGCTTCCCGCGGTTGATGCCGATGCGGTGCGCAAGGCGGGATTCAAGGTCGTGCTCGATGCCGTGAACTCTGTCGGCGGGATAATAATGCCGCGCCTGCTCGGCCGCCTCGGCGTGAAGTGCGTTGATCTCAACTGCAATCCGACCGGCGATTTCGCGCACAACCCTGAACCGCTTCCTGCAAACCTTGTGGAGCTCTGTGAAACCGTTGTGAAGGAAAAGGCGGATCTCGGAATTTCCGTCGATCCTGACGTTGACCGCCTTGCGCTCATCTGCGAGGACGGAAAGCCTTTCGGAGAGGAATATACCCTCGTCAGCGTCGCCGACTACCTTCTCGGACGGGCCTACAACGAGGCTCTTGAAAGCGGAAAATCGCTTGACGAGGTCTGTGCTCCGTATCGTATGACAACTGCCTCCAACCTGTCGTCATCACGTGCCCTGCGCGACGTCACGGAGAAGTTCGGCGGCGAGTATTTCGCTGCGGCTGTCGGTGAGGTGAACGTCACGACCAAGATGAAGGAATGCGGCGCGCTCATCGGCGGCGAGGGCAACGGGGGAGTGATTTATCCGGCTCTCCACTATGGACGTGACGCCATGGTCGGCGTGGCTCTGTTCCTTACAAATCTGGCCTACAAGCGGATGAAGGTCTCGCAGCTCCTGAAAACCTATCCGCAGTATGTCATCACCAAGAACCGCATCGAGCTTTCTGACAAGGCTATGATAGACAGGATTCTCTCTGAAATGCAGAAAGTTTATGCCGGCGAGAACGTCAACACCATCGACGGCGTGAAGATCTCGTTCGAAGACAAGAAGCAGTGGGTTCATCTGCGCCGTTCCAACACCGAGCCGATTATCCGCATCTATGCCGAGGCTGCCACCAAGGAGGCTGCGGACGCTCTTGCGAATGAGGTAATCGGCATTGCCCAAAAGATTATCGGTTAACATTGTTGTCTAATTCTAAGGCGGTTCGGGATTATCCTTGACAGAGGACTGTCCCGAATCGTGTTTATGTCATTATGTTTTCATTCAGAACCACACCCCTTCAGGAACAGCTCGACAAGGCTCTCGTTGACGGCAGGGTCGGATGTTTCTGCACCCAGAATTGCTGGGACACGGCATCCGGCCAATATATGTACGACATTTTCCGTCAGCGCGGCAATCTTCAGACGGTATTCTCCCCGCGCGACACGGAACTGACTCCGCTCACGAACCACATCGAGTTCACGTCGGACGAACTTAATGGACTGAGTGCGGTCGTCGTCGAAATTCAGGACGTCGGCGTTCGGTATTTCAACTACACGAAGGATGTGATGGCCCTGATGGAAGCCCTCCGTGACCTCGGCGACAATTCCCCCTCGCTCTACATCGTGGATCATGTGAACCCGGCCGGCCGCGTCGTGGAAGGCTCTATGCCTCAGGCGGCCTGTGAACCGCATACCCCGAAGGTCCCGCACCGCCACGGCCTCTCGCTCGGCGAACTCGCTCTGCTCTATCACACGGAGCTCGGCGCAAAGTATCCCCTTCATGTGATTTCCGCGAACGCGACAGATTCGACGAAGACCCTCCTTCCGTGGGCGATAGCCCCGTGCTCGGACATCCCTGGGATGTTCACCTGCGAAATGTACAGCGGCGGAGGTCTCTGGAACAACACCAATGTCTCAGCCGGCATCGGCACGACCCGCCCCTACGAATACATAGGCGCCCCTTTCATCAAGACTGCCTCGTCAGGCGCCCGACCCGGCCTCATCCCGCCGCCCGCCCCGGAGGGAGTCATGATGCGTCCATGCTCATTCACCCCCGCCTGCGGACGCTACGAGGGCAAGAAATGCTACGGCTACCAGATTATGCTCCAGCCCGGCATAGAGTACCACTCCCTTCTCCACACAGCCTACCTGATGCGCTATATGCATCAGGCTTTCCCCGACTTCACGCTCGACCCGACCTTCGCCCGGAAGCTCTCCGACCCCGTCATCCTCTCCTGCATTCAGGGCAGCCTCGACCCCCTTGAAATGCGCGAGCACGTCAAGTCCGAAGAGCAGAAATGGATTCGCAAGGCCAAGAAATACCTTCTCTACGACGACCAGCCCTATAGGGTGAAGTAGTGAAATAGGAATGGCGACCCCTTGCGAGGCCGCCATAAATGTTTACACAACGGAATAATCCTTATTGTGAATTGCTTCAAATTCAACTGCAAATTTATCAAATATTTTTGAAAAGCCAATATTTTCCGTAAATTTGAAAAACATAATTGGTAACCGGATAAAACTGTATATATGAGAAAGATACTTGGCCTTGACCTTGGAACCACATCAATCGGATGGGCGCTTGTGAATGAAGCCGAATCACCTGAAGAAAAATCGTCCATAATCAGGCTTGGAGTCAGGGTCAATCCCCTGACAACGGATGAACAGACTGACTTTCAGAAAGGAAAGCCCATCACGACAAATGCCGACAGGACATTGAAACGGGGAATGCGCAGAAATCTTCAGCGCTACAAGCTCCGCCGGGACAATCTCGTCGAGGTGATGAAGGATGCCGGTTGGATAGATGATTCAACAGTTTTGGCGGAACAGGGACCACGCACTACTTTTGAGACGTTGAGGCTGCGGGCAAAGGCTGCGGACGAGGAGGTCACTCTGAGTGAGTTTGCCAGAATATTGTTGAGCATAAACCGCAAGCGCGGATACAAGAGCAGCCGGAAAGCCAAGAATGATGATGAGGGGGCGCTCATTGACGGTATGTCTGTAGCAAAGGCGCTGTATGACAATGACATGACTCCTGGACAGTTTGTGCTTGAAAGAATCTTTGACGGGAAATATGCTGTTCCTGAATTCTATAGTTCCGACCTTACCTCGGAGTTTGACAGGATTTGGGCGGAGCAGAAGAAATACTATCCGACTCAGCTGACGCCGGAACTTCGTGAGAGTCTTCGTGGGAAAAGCAGAGCTCAGGTCTGGAAGATATGTGAGAGCGCTTTCGGTGTTGTCGGACGGAAGCGTGAAAAGAAA
>CAVBPI010000248.1:3961-4316 GCA_963596955.1 bacterium
CGGGTAGCAGCCCTTTCCGGACAACTGCCTCTGGAGGAACTGACTTATGTGTTTCAGGAAATTGCCGGACAGATAAGTTCTTCAAGCGGATACCTCGGCAAAATAAGCGACCGCAGTAAGGAACTTGTATTTTCGCACGAGACTGTAGGGCAATATCTTATGCGCCATTTTGATGAAAATCCGCATTTCTCCTCAAAGAATGTAGTTTTCTATCGTCAGGACTATCTCGATGAATTTGAAAGACTTTGGGAGACGCAGGCCCGATTTCACAGGGAACTTACACCGGAACTAAAGCACGAAATTCGTGACATAATCATCTTTTATCAGCGTCCGCTCAAAAGTCAGAAGTCTCTGG
>CAVBPI010000249.1:0-4307 GCA_963596955.1 bacterium
ACTACATGAAGCGCGTGGCATATAGGGGAGGGCTCTATTACGACCAGGACTATTTCCTGATGAACGGCAGCCGCGTGGATTCCTACGGAGTGACCTTCGGAGTGACGCTTCCGGTGTTCAGGTGGTACAACGGAATATCCCTCGGGGTCGATGTCGGAAGGCGCGGCTCGTCGAAGGGAATGATGGTCAGCGAGACATATTTCAAGTTTGTGGTGGGCTTCAACATACATGACGTGTGGTTCCAGAAACCTCGGTACAATTAAAGTTTGTCTCCTTAATGTGTAAGTGTTTGAAAATATAAAATTTACGGATATGAAAAAGATTTTGACCCTGTTCCTCACAGTGTTTGTCGCAGGATCGGGAATTACCCTCTTCGCGCAGGGAAAATATGGCGCGGACAGTGCGAACTGCATTAAGTATCTTTCCTACTATCAGGAATATTTCAAGCAGAAGAACTACAATGACGCCACTCCTAACTGGCGCAAGGCCTACAGTGCCTGCCCTCCTTCCGCTAACCAGAACATGCTCATCAACGGAACGGCAATCATCCGCCGTCTGATTTCGCAGAACGCCAAGAATACGATATACAAGGACGAGCTCGTCGATACCCTTCTCACGCTTCATGACCAGAGGGCCGAGTTTTTCCCTAAGTATGCCGTGACTGCCCTCAACAACAAGGGTCTTGACCTCGTGAACTATGTGAAAGGGGACAGCAAGAGGCTTTTTGAAGGTCTTGAGGACATCATCGCAAAGAACGGCGTGAGCACGAAGCCGAGCCTCTACCTCTTCGACCTCAACGCCGCCGTGGATCTCTACAAGTCGGGCGTCCTCGACGAGGAGCAGGTAATCAATGTCTATGAGAAGGCCGTCGAGAACCTTGATAAGACCCCGTGCAAGAATGACAAGGAGAAGGAGGATGTGGCTAAGGTGACCGAGGACATTGAGAATATCTTCATCCAGAGCAAGGTTGCCTCATGCGAGAGCCTTGTGGCGCTCTTCACGCCTCGCTTCGAGGCCGCTCCGGACGACCTCCAGCTCGCCAAGAACATCGTGAACATGCTCAGCAAGACCGAGGAGGGAGCCGACACCGACCTCTTCCTCAATGCGGTGAACACCATGAACAGGCTTGAGCCTTCCTACCAGTCCGCCTACTACCTCTTCAAGCTCTATTCTTCAAGGGGCAATGTTGACGAGGCAATCAAGTGTATGGAAGAGGCTATCGCATATCCGGAGTCCGACGACATGACGGACGCTTCCTACAACTACGAACTTGCGGCATTCTGCTTCAAGAACGGTCATTCCGCGAAGGCCTATTCCGCCGCGCAGAAGTCCGCCGAACTTGACCCGTCATACGCCGGCAAGGCCTATATGCTGATAGGAACCATCTGGGGCTCTCAGGTGTGCCGTGGCAACGAAATCGAGTCGCGCGCTCCGTACTGGGTCGCCGTCGATTACATGAACAAGGCGAAGAACGCCGACGAAAGCCTTGCGGCCGAGGCCAACAACATGATTGCGCAGTACAGCAAGTACTATCCTCAGAAGGCCGAGGCGTTCATGTACGACCTTCTCGACGGACAGTCATACACCGTTAACTGCGGCGGAATGAGAGCCGTGACGACGGTCAGGACGCAGAATTAGGCCTTTGCTTCGGTGAAAGGATTTCTAAGCATAGTGATAAGGCTGGCAACCGCTTCGGCGGTTGCTTTCGTCGTTTATTCCTGCAAGGGAAAGCTGGCGGAGGAGGACGCGATGGACATCACCGTGATGCCTGTCCAGACGGCCGACAGCATAGTTTCCGTGCAGACTCAGAACGGGCAGATTCAGATGAGGATGGAGGCTCCTCTGATGGAGCGCTACGAGACCGACACGCTTTCCACTCAGCTTTTCCCTAAGGGATTTTCCGTCTATGGCTACATCGAGGGGGGACTGCTTGAGACGTCGATAGTCGCCGAGAACGCCCGGCACCTGAAATACTCCGACGGACGGGAGTCGTGGGAGGCCTTCGGGAACGTCGTGGTGAAGAACCTCATAAAGAGGGAGGTTATGGAGACGGACACGCTCTACTGGGATCAGAAGAACGAGAAGATATGGACCGACTGCTATGTGAAGATGTATTCTCCTGACGGGTTCATGCAGGGCTACGGCATGGAATCGGACCAGCGGGCGAGGAATTCCGTCATCTTCCGTCCGTTCAACAGCTACGGCATAGTTGCTCAGGACAGCACGGCCGTGAATGTGGATTCCGTCAATTTCATAGGCCCGGTTATGCGAAAATAGGGGTCATTTCTTTCATTTCAGCAAAAATTCGTGGTGTAATTGAGGGAAAATTACTAACTTCGCACCCCATTGGGTTTTATGCCCTCTGACCATTTTACGATAATAACTAAAAAAGCAATAATTATGGCAGTACTTGAAACAATCCGCGTGAAGTTCGGAGTCGTGATTACGGTGCTTATCGCAATCGCGCTGCTCTCGTTCATCATTGACCCGACCACGCTTCAGAACGTCGCCTCTTCAATGTCGTCAAAGTATGACGTCGGAGAGATTGACGGCAAGTCGGTTTCTTATGTCGATTTCCAGAAGGACGTGGAAAAGACAAAGGGCGTGCTCGAACTCCTCGGCTTTCAGGCCAATTCGGAGCAGGCTCAGTCATACGTCAGGGACGAGGCATGGAAGGAACTCTTCGACAGCTACTACTTCATTCCTAACGCGCAGCGCGCAGGCATCTACGTCGGCAACCAGGAGGCTCTTGACCTCATCTCCGGCGACAACATCTCCCCTGTAATCGCGCAGGTGTTCTCCGACGAGAACGGCTTCAACAAGGAAGCGTTCCTCAACTTCGTGAACTTCTGCCGCGAGGATCAGACCGGAAGGTACAGGGAGCTCCTCAACTATCTCTGCAACGCGGCCATCTCGCAGCAGTACTACTCGAAGTACTTCTCCCTCTTCTCCGAGAGCAACATCGTCAATGAGCTCGGAATCGAGAACGAGATTGCGGACAACAACAACTCGGTGAACGCTGAGTTCGTGATGGTTCCTTTCGGATTCGCGCAGGACACGACGGTGGTTGTCGGCGATTCTGAAATCAAGGACTGGTACAAGGCCCACAAGAAGATGGACGCCTACAAGTCCCTCTTCACCCAGAAGGCAAGCCGCGACATCGAGTATGTGGTCTATGACATCCTTCCTTCTCCGGAGGACATCGCCTCTGCAAACGAGGATATTGCTTCCCTCGTGGATGAGTTCGCACAGACCTCCAACGTCAAGTCCTTCCTCCTCTCCAACTACTGCAAGTTCGACGAGAAGTACTACAAGGAGGGCGAGCTCAAGAGCATTGCTCCGGAGGTTGACGAGTTTGTCTTCAACAACAACGGTCAGGAGATTTCCCCGGTGCTCTCGCATGACAACACTTTCTATGTCGTCCGCATCCTTGACACCAAGAGAGATAACGGCGTCGTGACCAAGCAGGTCGCTGTCCTTGAAAAGGAGGCCGTGGCAAGCAAGACCACCGTCAACGGCATCTATGCAAAGGCGAAGAAATTTGCATCCGACGCAAACGGCGGCTACAAGAATTTCCGCACAGCTGTTGATTCGAATGCCGTATATGCCCACACCGCGAACCTCATCGAGGGCGCAAGCCGCATCGGCTCCATCGACAATGCAAAGGAAATCACCCGCTGGGCATTCGAGGCCAAGAAGGGCAAGGTTTCAGAGATTTTCGACATCAATAAGGACTATTTCGTCGTTGCGGTGCTCACGGGCATCAACAAGGACGGCTACAAGGACCTCAAGGAGGTTTCCCCTGTAATCAGGGACATCCTCTACCGTGAGAAGCTCGCCGACCACAAGGCTGCCGAGGTTGCGGAGAAGATTGCCGGACTTGACAACATGACGGCGATTGCCGAGGCCCTCGGTACGACTGTCAGCACGAAGGACGGAATCACATTCTCGTCGCTCACCTCACAGGGACTCGACCCGGCATTCATCGGAGCTGTGACTTCAGCCGAGCAGGGCAAGATTTCAGCGCCTGTGAAGGGCAGCTACGGAATCTATGTGTTCAACGTCACCGCCAAGGAGACAGGGGCGTTCTACACCGAGGACGACGCCAACTCCAAGACCGCGCAGATGAACCAGTACATGGCTCAGATGCTGCTCGGCGTGATGAATGAGAACGTCGTTACTGACAACAGACCGAGATTCTATTAGTCGGGGCGCCTAAAAGGCGGCCTGCTTCGTTGCATGTGGATTTCAAATCCTCACAATCGGGAGGTTGCTCCGGTGTTGAAATCCCCAGTGCGCCTTGCATC
>CAVBPI010000250.1:0-394 GCA_963596955.1 bacterium
GCCTCAAGCAGCCGAGCAACCTGGTTCGGGCAGGATGTCCCCTTGCCACCGCATTCGATTCCGCGAAGCCTTGCCGCGGCGTCGGTTGCCTTCATCCCTCTGACAAGTGCACCGATTCCCTTGAGGTTGCCGTTGCATCCGTACTGAAATTCCACATTTTCAATGACATCTCCTTTCATCGTAAGTTCAATGAGTCTTGAGCATACTCCCTCGGGCACTGCAACCACAGTGCGTATATCCCCGTCTTTCGTGTCTGATATGATTTTCATTTTTTCTGTATTTTACATCATTAGTTCGGCAAAGTTACATAACTAATGCTCATTGTCAATGACGAAAAATTATAAAGTTCGGAAATTTCCTTCAAAATCTGCTTTTCTCAATTTCATGCAGCGTT
>CAVBPI010000250.1:404-4278 GCA_963596955.1 bacterium
ATGGCTGCAAAGTTTGGCATTGTTCATTAAATTATGCTATCTTTGTAACGGCGGTTACTGTAACCGTGGTTACAAAAACTTTTTGAGCAATGAAATTCTATGACAGGGAGGCCGAAGTCGCGGCCTTGAGAAAATATGAACGGCTGTCTGCACGGAATGCGCAGATGATTGTCATCAGCGGCCGCAGGCGTATCGGAAAGACCACTCTGATAAAGAAGGCATTTACGTCAATTCCGTTCTTGTATTTCTTTGTCGGAAAGAAAAGCGAGGCTCTTTTGTGTGAGGAACTGGCCGGTATTGTTCGCGACGTCCTTGGTGAAGATCTCGGTGATTTCACTTCTTTCAGAAGACTTTTTGCGGCAATAATGGGCATATCTAAAAGGCGCAACTTTACCCTTGTGCTCGATGAATTTCAAAATCTGAAATATGCCGATGAGTCAATGTTTTCCGACATTCAGGATGTTTGGGACAGCAATAAGCAGGACAGCCATATCAATCTCGTGATATGCGGATCCATATATTCAAAGATGAAGAAAATTTTTGATGACAAGGATGAGCCTCTTTATGGAAGAGCCACTGCACGCTTTAAAATCAGACCATTTTCGATAAGTACAATGAAGGAAATCCTCAGGGATTATAACCCTCGTTATACGCCTGATGACCTGCTGGCACTTTATATGATAACAGGCGGAGTTGCCAAGTATGTTGAGCTGCTTGTCGATCAGGACGCCGTCACGAAGGATGCGATTGTGAATGCCACCGTTTCAATGGGCTCATATTTCATTGATGAAGGACGTGAAATGCTTTCAGAAGAATTTGGCAAGGACTACGGAAATTATTTTTCTGTTCTTTCGGCCATAGCGGCAGGGCATACTTCCCGAGGTGACATAAAGAGTTATGTGGGATTTGAAACAGGAGGTTTCCTGGAGCGTCTGGAGGTAGATTACAGCATTGTCGCCAAGCGTAAGCCATACTTGGCCGGTGACAAGACGCGTAATGTTCGGTACGGCATTTCTGATAATTTCCTTACATTCTGGTTCCGGTTCATATACAAGTACAGAAGTGCTGTGGAAATCGGAAATATGGATTTTGTCCGTGGAAAGATATTTTCGGATTACGACACTTTTTCAGGACAGTGTCTGGAAGCCTATTTTCGTCAGAAATTCATGGAGACAGGGAAATATAACATTGTGACGAATTATTGGGAGTCCGGCAAAAACGGACAGCCTGGAGAGAACAATGAAATAGACCTTGTCGCGGTAGATGAAAATGATAAGGAAATGTTCATTGCCGAATGCAAGCGAAATCCGGCAAAAGTGAGTCTTGCGCTTCTGAAGGAGAAGGCTGCGGCAATTGTCTCACATCACAAAGCTTGGAAGATAGAATACGGCGGGCTGTCACTTGGGGATATGTGACAGTACGAACCCAATCCCGAACATATCCTCAATCGCGCCTTTCAGCGGATGAGAATCTTCCTTCTGAACTTTTCCACGGGGTAGCTGTCCTCGCGGATGACGTCCTTGTCCTTGTCCGGCATCTCGACGATGGAGACCGGGGTGCTGCGGCTCACGGGATTGTACTGCACCCATTCGACCGGGACGCTGTGGAACCGTCCGTCGCCGCCATAGACGCTCACATAATCAACCATGTCGGTTCCGGAAAAACCGTTCGCCGTGACCTGTATGACCTTTTCGCCCTTTGCCGCGTCATGCAGGAAATCCGCTTTCAGGATGTTTTCGGTGATGGACGACGGATGCGCGAAGCGTGCCTCGCCCTCAAAGTTCGCGAGTGACTCCCATTCCCAGAACGATGAGCTCCGGATGAGATCCTCTCCGTAAATTTCCCTGCGTGTGCGCGTCTGCTGGTAGAGCGGGATGGAGAGCAGGGGAGCGAAGGCGAAGTAAATCTCACGGAAGTATTCTTCGTTGGTTTCCAGGAAGTTCTGCCTTACGGACTCAAGACGGTAGCCCATGAACCTCTGCGGATCCGTGTCTATGTTGAAGCTGCGCAGGTGCTCGGGAAAGACGACGTTTATCATCCGGCGCTTCAGAACTGAGAAGTCGTCGCCGAACCCTTCCGTCCTGTCGCGCATGAGTTTCATTATCGCGGTCTGGGCAAGAGGCGTGAACAGCAGGCGGAACTCCACCTCGTTGTCCCTGTCCTTCGTGTTGAACAGCACCTCGAAGTTGCTGTTGGACATCATCGTGTAGTTGCTGTCGTCGTCCAGTTTCCGGGAATATCTTTCCAGACTCCTCCGCTTGAGACTGCGGCGCATTCCCGTGAACACCGAGTCTCCCTCCAGTCCCTCCGGAGTCCTTGAGAAATTCAGATTCGGAGCCGCCTCATTGGCATACATTAGGAAGGTCCGGCTGCCGTATTCCGGGCAGGGCTTCTCGACGCTGGCCGACAGGGTCTCGCTGCGCGTCACGGGGTGGCGGTTTCCTTTCTCGTCGGTCTCATATTCCGTCCAGTAGATAGTCTTGTAGCCGGTATAGACCTTTGTCCCCATCTGGAACTTCTTCACCGTAGCGATGACGAACGGGTTGCCCTTGATGTCACCGCTGTGGGCGAAGAGAACTGAGGAGTCCGTGTTCATGAATCCGGTGTAGCCGAACTCGTCGCGGAGCTGTTCGAGCCGCGCCGCGTTGAAATATGGGTCGAAATGAATGCTCGGAACGGTCTTTTCTATCAGTTTTGTCGGCATATCCCAGCTGAACAGCGCGTTGAGCGGTGCCATCTGGCGCTTTGCCTCGTCCAACAACTCTTCGTGCCGGGCTTCGAGCCTTGCGAGCGTCTCGCTCATCTCTCCGATTTTCTTCTTCAGAACCGTGAACGCGAGCGTAATCAGCGCGGCTCCTGCCGCCGCGGCCGCAGCAAGGGTCAGTGCCGGATAGGCCTGCAAGACTGTTCCGTCAAGCCATTCGTTCATGATGACATCGTGAAACACCGGGGAAACCAGCAGCCCTGCTCCGAGCACCACCATGCAGACACGGAGGAACTTCAGCCATCCGAGGTCGCTCCTGTGGCGGTTGATTTTCCACTGGGTAGCGTCGATTTCGGCGCAGACAGCCTTGTTGGCCGCGGCATCGACTCCGGCAATGCGCTCCATTTCGGCGAACGCCTCCTCGGTGTTTTTCCTGAACGCGGCCTTCAGTTCATCTCTGTACCGCTCCAGCGGCTCGTAGATGTCATCCATTTTGTTTGTCTTTTGGGTCCATATTTCTTTTCTCATCGGTCATGTACCCCGGTACCCACCCTCTTCCAAAAGAAATCTATCCTCAAAAATCCTTCACAAATTAAAAGAAAACCTCCCTCGCGCGTTCCTTGGTCGCGGCGGACGCGGTGAACGGGATTCGTGTCGTGTAGCCTTCCTTCGCGGCGACAATCATCTTCGTCGGCCAGTCGAATATGTCCTTGTTCCACTGGAACACGGTGTCGTTGTAGAGTGAGCGCGCGGCGGTGATTTCCTTCTGGAGATATGCGTTCTGCTGCATCGCGTCGGCTATGGCAGCGTGAGCCTTGAGTTCCGGGTAGGCCTCGACCTGCGGGAAAAGCCGTGCGTATGCCGTGTCGATGTCGTTTGCCACGGCGTTTCTGTCCGCCTCCGGTCTGATTCCTCCACGATAAGCCGCGATGGTCTTCATCACGTCCTTGTCCAGCTCAATCGCCTTTTCAAGCAGAGGGGCGACGTTCTGAAGAATCTGTACCCTCTGTTCCAGGTAGTTGTCGATGGTCGAAGCCTCCGCCTGAATTTTTTGCTGAAGCTGCTGGAAGTAGTTCTTCGCCTTCACCTTCATAATAAGGAATATCACACCCGGCAATATCCCGCACACCCAAAGGAAAATCTCGAAGACCACAGACCCCGCCCCGGTCC
>CAVBPI010000251.1:0-4254 GCA_963596955.1 bacterium
ACATGGGAGGAGTCAGGACAGCGCTTTATAACTATCTGTACGCCAAGCAGCACGGCGGGGATTTCATCATCAGGATTGAGGACACGGACTCGCAGAGATTCGTTCCCGGAGCCGAAGCCTACATCATCGAGGCCCTGAACTGGTGCGGAATCATTCCGGACGAGGGAGTCGATGAGAACGGCAAGGTCGTGGAGGTCGCTTCCGAGAAGCATCCGCACGCGCCGTACAGACAGAGCCAAAGGCGCGGAATCTATCGGAAATATGCTGAAGAGCTGGTGGAGAAAGGTTTTGCCTACTATGCGTTCGACACGGCCGAGGAACTGTCCAAAATCCGCACGGAGATGGAGGAGCGCAAGGAGACATTCATCTACAACCATTCAACGCGCATGAGCCTGCGCAATTCCCTCAGCCTCCCGGAGGACGAGGTGAAGAGGCTGCTTGAGGAGCGCACGGACTGGACCATCCGTTTCAAGATGCCGCAGGACAGGGTCGTGAAGATGGACGACCTCATCCGCGGCCATGTGGAGGTCAACTCCGGCACGCTCGACGACAAGGTGCTCTGGAAAAGGACCGACGAGCTTCCGACCTACCACCTCGCGAACATCGTCGATGACCACCTGATGGAAATCACCGAGGTCATCCGCGGCGAGGAGTGGCTGCCGTCTCTCCCGCTCCACTACCTGCTCTACGAAGCGTTCGGCTGGCAGGACACCATGCCGAGGTTTGCCCACCTTTCTCTGCTTCTCAAGCCTGACGGCAAGGGCAAGCTCAGCAAGAGGGACGGCGACAGGCTCGGCTTCCCGGTGTTCCCGCTCAGGTGGGTCAATGCCGAGGGCGAGGTTTCGCGCGGCTACCGCGAGGACGGATATTTCCCGGAGGCCTTCGTGAACATGCTGGCGATGCTCGGCTGGAACCCCGGCGACGACCGCGAGCTTTTCACGATGCCTGAGCTGATTGAGGCGTTCTCGCTCGAAAGGGTGGTGATGCACGGGGCCAAGTTCAACCCGGAGAAGGCGAAGTGGTACAACAAGGAATATCTCCGCAAGAAGACCGACCATGAGCTGACGAAGCTCTTCAAGCCGGTTCTGGCGGAGCACGGCATCACGATGATGTGCCCTAAGTGCGCGGAAAAACATGGCGTGGAATATCGTCCGGAGCCGGACTTTGCCGGGAAGTGGTTCCCGAAGGCATACGTCGAGAAGGTTGTAGGCCTCATCAAGGAGAGGGCAACTTTCGTCGCTGATTTCTGGGACATAGCGTCATATCTTTTCGTGGCTCCGACGGAGTATGTCGAGAAGGACGCGGCGAAGTTCTGGAAGAGCGAGAATGTGGAGCTTGCGCTTCAGGCCGCGAAGTTCATAGAGGATTTCGCGGATAAGGTCGGCAAGGAAGGCTTCACGAAGGAGGCGCTCGAAGGACCGCTTGAGGAGTTCATCCGAGGCAATGAGTGGCCGATGGGCAAGGTGATGAACTGCCTCCGCCTTGCGCTTGTGGGGGCATCGAGCGGACTGGGCATCGCTGACATCGTGACGCTCATCGGACGCGACGAGTTCGCCCGCAGGATTGACAACGCCGTGGCGAAATTGGGGAAATAAGATCAGCGGAAAGATCTCTCACTCCGTTCGAGATGACAGGAATGCTTCGAAATAAAATTTGAATATCATGAAAATAGGAATATGCAGCGACCACGCGGGCGTGGAATACAAGGCGACGATAATCGAAACTCTGAAGAAGGAGGGATATGAGATGGTGAACTTCGGCACCGACAGCACCGAGAGCATGGACTATCCGGACGTCGCGCATCCGCTTGCACTCGCAGTCGAGAGCGGGAAGGTCGATCTGGGCATCGCGCTCTGCGGCACAGGCAACGGAATGGCGATTACCCTCAACAAGCATCAGGGAATACGCGCCGGACTCGCATGGAACGTCGAAATCGGAAAGCTGGTGAAGGAGCACAACAACGCGAACGTGCTTGTGATGCCGGCCAGGTTCATCCCGATTGAGACCGCCCTTGAGATTGTTCACGCATGGCTGAACGATACATTCCAAGGGGGTCGTCATCTGCGCCGCATTGAAAAGATACCCGTGAAATGATAATCACTCCGTTGAGCCATAATATTGAGGACTATCCCGACGGGATAGTCCTCGCTGTTGACAAGCCCTACCGCTGGACGTCAGCAGATGTAATTCGCAAGGTCAAGTGGCTCGCGGGCAGGCATTTCGGGAAGAAGAACCTGAAAGTAGGCCATGCCGGGACGCTCGACCCGCTCGCCACCGGCGTGCTGCTCGTGTGCATCGGCAACGCCACAAAAAGGGCGGAGCAGCTTCAGGCGCACGACAAGGAGTACATCGCCGGCATATCATTCGGGGCGACGACCCCCTCCTACGACCTTGAAAAGGACATCGACCGCCGTTTCCCGACCGATAGGGTCAGCGAGTCCTCCGTCCGCGAGGCCCTGAGAGGCTTTCTCGGCGAGCAGGAGCAGGTCGCTCCCCTTTTCAGCGCAAAGTCGGTCGATGGAGTCCGCGCCTACGAACTGGCCCGCAGGCTCTATAAGAAACAGGCAAATGCCTCCTGTCAAGCCGGGAGCCACGCTCAGCCCGGTGAACAAGAACAATCCCCGTCCGTCTTCGACGCCCACGCCGTCGAACTCATACGCACCTCACGCATCCGCATCGACGCTCTTGAACTTCTGGACTTCAGCCCCGACGGCACGCCCGCGCACGCCCCGTCAATGTCTCCCGACTACAGCGGAATGAACGAGCAGGAAATCGCCCGAGCCAAGGAAAAGGACAGCCGCATCCACATCACCGACATCGCACCCCTCCACCTCCCTCTCGCCGAAGTCCGCATCGCCTGCACCAAAGGCACCTACATCCGCGCCTTCGCCCGCGACCTAGGAGAAGCCCTCGACTCCGGCGCCTTCCTCAGCTACCTCATCCGCTCCCGCAGCGGCGACTACTCCCTCTCCCAAGCCCTCACCATGTCTCAGGTCTCCGCCCTGTTTCAGTAAGTAATTCTGAGAGTAAAAATACTATGCGAAGTCCCACCTACTGCAAAGTTACTGAAAAAGTTCACTAACTTTGCAGTGGAACTACATATCCTTCAGCGACAGAGCACGCAAAGAAAAAGAATATTTCCCGAAATCGGATTTTCGGAGAGCCTCGACCTTCGCCTCAAGCGCATGGAGATTTATCTTCTCAGGGTTGCGCTTTATTTCGGCGGCCACTGCCGTGTGGTTGAACTCATTGAGCGCAATCAGATCTATCTCGTTGTCCCCTTTTCGGTCCCACCAGTTGCCGACCTGCGTGTATAGCCCGCTCTCAAAGGTCTTCGCCTGAAAGTATTGTTCGAGATTCCGGCCGCTGAACTGCTCATAGTTATTCGCAATGTTGCTGCGAACCAGCCCCAGCTGCTTGCGTTCAATCAATGACTGATAGGGACAGATGAAGCGGAACCAGAAGCGGAGAAAACGGTCTGAAATCTCGTATGCGGAAACTTTGCTGTTAGGCTTTGACAGAAGCGGCTTAAGCCGGGAAATCATACTGTAGTTCTTCTCCAGATTCTGAAGATACACTCCTGTATCCTTCTGCATCGCGCCATCAATGTCTCCGCGCCGCGTCATCCCGTCCGCAATCATCTGAAGAACAGAGAAATATGTCACGCCATCCTCTCCAAACTCCTGATTTACCATATCCCTCCCCTCCGTAAGAAAATAGGAATCCTGACGACATACATAGTCAAGCATCCTGTCCTTCGTATAGCATTGTGAATCCATCAGAAGCTCAACATATTTTGCCACGCCCCCGGTTATCATGTAAAGACACAGCAAATCCTCATTTCTGTAGTCCGGAGAATGTTCAGCAAGTATCTCTTTCAACACGTCGGTTCTGAACGGATGCAAGGTGAACTTTGAAGTCGGTCTTCCATACAAAGGCTCATTCTTATCTTCAAAAATCCGTTTCATCAGCGACTGTATGCTGCCTACAACAATCAGATTCAGTTTCGACTCCCGGTGATACCTGTCCCACAAATCCTGAATCTCACTGAAAATTGCCGGATTTATTTTATATAGGGTCTGAAATTCGTCAAACACTACGGTAAAATGACGATTCATCGACTCCCGCATGATGACTTCAAACAAATCGCGGAAATATGTCAGTTCGCCATAAACATGTATTCCCAACTGCTCTTCGAGACTGCGCTGAAACTTGCGGCAAAGCATGGCCTCGCTGTCACGGGAAACAAAAAGG
>CAVBPI010000252.1:0-4230 GCA_963596955.1 bacterium
CAACAAGCAGAAGGCGCTCGTCACAAGCATACTCAACGAGGCTAAGAAACTTATCGCCGAGGGCAACGAGAAGGAAGGGGGAGTTCTCCTGTTCCGGGCATATAAGGGATACCCTAAGTACCGTCCGCTCATCAAGTTCCTCAGCGAGCCGGGCATGAAGCAGCTTCTCCAGAAAGTCGAGAACTACTACATCCAGGACAACGAGAAGGAGATGCCGTACATCACGGATCCGCTCTATTTCGTCATCAACGAGAAGCAGAACACGGTCGATATGACGGACAAGGGACGCGATCTGCTCGCGCAGTCTGTCAATGACGACAACTTCTTCGTTCTTCCGGACGTCGGCTCTGCAATCGCCGAGATTGAGAAATCTGCGACCGACCCTATGGAGAAGCGTCAGAAGAAGGATGAGCTTATGGCTGACTTCGCCCTCAAGAGTGAGCGCGTCCACACCGTCATCCAGCTTCTCAAGGCCTACACGATGTTCGAACTGAACGTCGATTACATCATCTCGGAAGACGGGAAGATTAAGATTGTCGATGAGCAGACAGGCCGTATCATGGAGGGCCGCCGCTGGAGCGACGGGCTTCATCAGGCTGTCGAGGCGAAGGAGAACGTGAAGGTTGAGGCCGCAACGCAGACATTCGCGACGATTACCCTTCAGAACTATTTCCGTATGTATCACAAGCTTGCCGGCATGACCGGTACGGCGGAGACCGAGGCGGGCGAGTTCTGGAGCATCTACAAGCTCGACGTGGTCGTCATCCCGACCAACAAGCCGATTGCCCGCATCGACTACAACGACTTGATTTACAAGACGAAGCAGGCGAAATACAATGCCGTGATAGAGAAGGTTCTCGAACTCAGGGCGCAGGGACGTCCGGTGTTGGTCGGAACTACTGACGTGGATACGTCCGAACTTCTGAATAGGATGTTCCTCCGCCGCGGCATCAAGGCTCAGGTCCTCAATGCCAAGCAGCACGCGCGTGAGGCGGAGATTGTGGCTCAGGCCGGACAGTCGAGCACGGTTACCATCGCCACCAACATGGCCGGCCGAGGTACGGACATCAAGCTTTCTCCGGCGGTCCGCGAGGCCGGCGGTCTTGCCATCATCGGAACCGAGCGCCACGACAGCCGCCGCGTCGATCGTCAGCTGCGGGGACGTGCCGGACGTCAGGGTGACCCGGGCTCTTCCATATTCTTCATCTCCCTTGAGGACAAGCTGATGCGTCTTTTCGGCTCGGAGAGAATCGCGAAGGTCGTGGATAATCTCGGAATGGCCGACGACGAGGCCCTTGAGTCATCAATGCTTTCAAACTCAATCGAGAAGGCTCAGAAGAAGGTCGAGGAGAACAACTTCGGAATCCGTAAGAGGACGCTGGAGTATGACGACGTGATGAACTCTCAGCGTGAGGTGATTTACAGCAAGAGACGCAATGCGCTGTCGGGCGAGAGAATAGAGATTGACGTCATGAACATGATGCAGGACACTGCGGAAATCTTTGCCGAAAAGGCGGAGAACATGACTTACGACGCGTTTGTGGAATATGTCATGGGGACGCTCTCGCTCGACCTCGACTTCGACGAGGAGTTCTACGACAAGGCGAACACATCTGCGCTCGCGGACAGACTCTTCGAGAACATGAAGGCGACATACAACCGTCGTATAGATACCATGATTCAGAAGGCGATGCCTATCATCAGGCAGGTCTATGAGACCCAGGGCAACAGATATGTGAACATCGCGATTCCGATTACCGACGGCCGGCGTATGCTGAACCTTTCTGTGAACCTCCAGCGTGCATACGAGAATGATGGCAAGGAAATCGGCAAGGCTCTCTCCAAGACCATCGTGCTCTTCGAGATAGACCGCCACTGGAAGGATCATCTCCGTGACATGGACGACCTCAAGCAGTCGGTGCAGAATGCCTCTTACGAGCAGAAGGACCCGCTTCTCGTCTATAAGTTCGAGAGCTTCAACCTCTTCAGCTCGATGCTCGAATCACTCAATCAGGACGCGCTCTCGTTCCTTCTCCGTGCCGGCATCGCCCTCCGTGAGGAGGCTCCGAGGCCTGCTGCTGAAGCTCCGAAGCTGAACATGAACAGGATGACGACCAGCCGCAGCGACCTTGTCACCAACGGCGGGCAGCCTCGCAGCAAGATGCCGATGAGGGTGGAGAAGACGGTCGGACGCAATGACCCTTGTCCTTGCGGCTCGGGCAAAAAGTATAAGAATTGTCACGGTAAAGAAAATTAAAGATATGGCGAATAAAGAACAGCCGACAGGCAATATAAATGCGGTGAGCCGGATTTCGGCGGGAACCGTTTTCAAAGGGGAGATTGAGTCGAGGTCCGACATCCGGATTGACGGCACTTTTGACGGGAAGATTTCAACCACGGGACGTGTCGTGGTTGGCGAGGGGGCGTTCGTGAAGGGCGAGGTGCTCTGCGAGAACGCTGATGTGTTCGGAAAGGTTGAGGGAAGCCTCACCGTGCGTGATGTCCTGTCCCTCAAGTCCGCCTGTGAAGTCAAGGGCGATTTGGAGGTCGCGAAGATTGCGGTCGAGCTCGGAGCTGCATTCGACGGCACCTGCAAGATGCTCCGCAAGCAGCCTGCGGCTCCGGAACCTAAGACCGCGAAGCAGTAAAATCTCCGTTGTCTTCGGCGGCTTTTGTAAAAAACGGAAGTGTGCATTAAACGCTTCCGCTTTTTTCGCATCTAATAATGGATGTGTCCGGCTCTCCATGTTTTAGTGACTTGGGATGGTTTGGGAATGCAATAAAACAAAACGGTATAATAAGATGAAAAGAAGTTTGATTATTTTTGCGGCTGTTGCAGTCGTGTTCGGGACTCTTTCGTGCGATAAGGAAAGAGTGCCTCAGGACGGAGGAAACGAGGCTGAGCTGGTTTTTGAAGTAGGAGAAGCCGGCGGGTATTTCAGTGGAGTCGGCACAGATGATGATGGTAAGACTCTGGATTATGATGTATATCTTCTTTCACTTCAGACAGAAGGGGTTGAGATGATTGAAAGCGGATACACGGGTGTCGGAGCCGCTGTGCTTGTCGATATGAACACTCCTACCAACGGTGGGAATCCTATGAGGATTCTTCAGGGAGAGTATGTGGTATATCAGAAAAATATGCCGGAAGACTATTGCTTCTATCTTGGTGATACGGACGAGGATGGAAACATATACCCGACTTATGTCTATTATCGTGAAAGTTCAAAGGTCAAGGGAGTCTATTATCCTGTAACGGGTGGGGCAATTTCCGTAAAGACCAGCGGCTCAACCTATCGCATTGCTGCGACGTTCGAGACCTCTGCCGGGACATTTGGCTTTAACTATGACGGCAAGCTTGCATTCTATGACATTTCGGGTGGTGACGATAGCGGTGATGATGGCGATGACACCCCGACGGAAGAAGTCAAGATTTCTCTTGACGCTCTCAATCAGGGCTATGCATATTATTATGGTCAGGCCTTTGAAGGAGACCAGACTGATTACGCGGATTGGGTGTTCTACATCGGCAATGGCCTGGTTGATTTGGAGGATGAAAATGCAAGCTATCTTATGCTGGAACTCATAACTTCAGAATCGGCAACCACTGCGGTTCCAGACGGAACTTATGAGTATTTAGACATTGATTCCGCGGAAAAACTCCTTCCGTTCAGTATGCTTTGCGGCTATGTTGATGATGAAAACTATTGCTATGGAACATGGTTCTTCGGTGAGACCGCCTATGATTATTATGCGGCAACGAGCGGTTCCGCAAAGGTTTCTCGCAGCGGCGATAACTATACCATTGACCTCAGTTTCGCTGATTCCGAGATGAATGCAACCTTAAACGGTAAGTTCACGGCAAAACTTGAGTATGTCGATGGTACAGTGCAGACAACCAAGTCGGCATCCGTATATACTTCATATACTAAAGGCTGTCTGAACAGGGCTATCTGTCCGTCGTTTGCGAAGAAGGGCGTTTCAAGAAAGGCCAAGGTTCCGGCATTTATCAAGGCACAGAAGCGCAGCAGATAAATATCTCAGGCGCCAATGAGGATTGTTCGGCGCTGAAAGGGACGGGGAGACGCTGCTCTTTCCGCCCCTTTCTTTTTCCTTTTGTGCTCATATTTAGGATTTTATGTACCTCATTTATGTGTCTCTTTATGTGTCTCCTTTGTAAGTTCAAGATAGAAGTGCAACATCGGTGGGGTACCCCACCGATGTTGCGGC
>CAVBPI010000253.1:0-4230 GCA_963596955.1 bacterium
TCTTCCGGGTGAGGATACCATGCAGTCAGGAGGTTTCGGCGACATGAAAGGTGCATTCCATTCATCAGAGCTTTGGTATGTGTTCGGAACTCTCGGAAGGTGCTGGAGACCGATGGAACAGCATGACTATGACTTGAGTGCGAAAATGGTGGAGTACTGGACCAACTTCGCGAAGAACGGAAATCCTGACAGCGAGGGACTTCCTCAATGGAAACCTTGCGTCAAGGGAAATGAATTTATTATGGAATTGAAATAAAAGATTATATGACTATCAGAAAAATCATTACTGTTGCGGCATCTTTGATGTTGGCTACAAGCGCATTTGCGCAGCAGGCTCTTTGGGGCGGCACACAACTCGTATCTCCGGAAGTCAACTCGGACAATACTGTAACTTTCAGATTTGCAGCGCCCAAGGCTGTCAAAGTTCAGGTTACCGGCGATTTTCTTCCCACGAAGAAGACTCACACTCCTTTCGGCGAGTTTGACGGTCCGGGCGTTGTTGACCTTGACCTCAAGGAAGGCAAGGACGGCATCTGGGAGTTTACTACAGACGTGCTTGCTCCTGAACTTTACAGCTATTCATTTATCGTTGACGGCCTTCAGGTAAAGGATCCTGCCAATGTCTATATGATCAGGGATGTGAATTCCGTTACCAACATCTTCATAATCAAGGGCGGGAAAGGCGATTTGTACAGTGTAAATGAAGTGCCTCACGGAACTGTCTCCAAGGTTTGGTATGACAGCCCAGGTCTCGGCATGAAGCGCAGGATGACAGTCTATACCCCTGCCGGATATGAGGACAATACCAAGAGATATCCTGTCTTCTATCTTCTCCATGGTATGGGCGGTGACGAGGAGGCCTGGATGGACCTCGGAAGGGCATCTCAGATACTCGACAATCTCATTGCAGAGGGAAAGGCAAAACCGATGATTGTGGTCATGACCAACGGCAATGCTTCTCAGGAGGCTGCTCCTGGACAGTCCGCACTCGGACTCCGGCAGCCGAGCATGCAGCTTCCTAAGACTATGGATGGTGAATTCGAGGCGGCGTTCCCTGATGTCGTGAATTACATTGACAGTCACTATCGTACAATCCGCAAGAAGGAAAGCCGTGCTATTGCCGGCTTGTCAATGGGTGGTTTCCACTCTCTTCACATCTCTAAGCAGAATCCTGACATGTTCAATTATGTAGGTCTTTTCTCTGCGGCCATACTTCCTGCTGATGGCGTAAAATCTTCGATTTACGACAATTTCGACGAGAAGCTTGCAGTTCAGTTCTCCAAGAAACCGGCTCTCTACTGGATCGGTATCGGCAATACTGACTTCTTGTATAAGGCTAACGAGGAGTTCCGCAAGAAACTGGATGATGCCGGTTACAAATACACTTATTTCGAGACCGGAGAGGGCCATATCTGGAAAAACTGGAGAATCTATCTTAGTGAGTTTGTGCCTCAGTTGTTTAAATAGTCGTTTGATTATGAAAAAGTTAACGTTGGCTTTTGCGTTGGTTGCGGGTGTTTTCATGCTTTCGTGCGCACCTGGAACCCCTAAACTCGGAAAGGCGTCATTGGACAAGGTGATTGCCGCGATGACACCTGAAGAGAAAGTGCATCTGCTCATAGGAACCGGTATGGAAGGCATTTCCGCAGGAGACAGCGCTGTGGTAGGCGAGACTAAGAGTCTCGTTCCGGGTGCCGCCGGAACCACTTATCCGATTCCTCGTCTGGGAATTCCATCCGTAGTGCTTGCAGACGGTCCTGCCGGCCTCAGAATCTCTCCGACACGTGAGGGCGACAATGCCACTTATTATTGTACACATTTTCCTATCGGAACTCTGCTTGCCTGCACATGGGACACTGACCTCGTGGAGAGTGTCGGCAAGGCTATCGGTAATGAGGTGCTCGAATATGGCGCTGACGTACTTCTTGCACCGGCATTGAACGTCCACAGAAATCCGCTCTGCGGCAGGAACTTCGAGTACTATTCCGAGGACCCTCTTGTCGCCGGAAAAATCGCTGCGGCTTATGTTAATGGTATCCAGAGCAATGGTGTGGGCACTTCCATCAAGCACTTCGCCGGAAACAATCAGGAGAGCAACCGTATGAACAATGATGCGAGGATCTCTCCGAGGGCTTTGCGTGAGATTTATCTGAAGGGCTTTGAGATTGCCGTGAAAGAGAGCCAGCCTTGGACGGTGATGTCTTCATATAACAAGATCAATGGCGTATATACTTCCCAGAGCCGTGAACTTCAGACTTCCGTTCTCCGTGATGAGTGGGGTTTCAAGGGCATGGTAATGACTGACTGGTTCGGCGGTAAAGATGCTGTGGCTCAGATGATTGCCGGCAATGATATGCTTCAGCCCGGACTTGACAAGCAGTATGATGCCATTATGGAGGCTCTCAGGTCAGGCAAACTTGATATGAGTGTTATCGATACCAATGTGCGTCGTGTTCTGGAGATGATTATGAAGACTCCTCGTTTCAAGGGATATCAGTATTCCAATAATCCTGACCTCAAGGCTCATGCTCTCGTTACAAGACAGTCTGCCGCAGAAGGTATGGTCCTACTGAAGAATGACGGTGCCTTGCCTGTTTCTGCAGAGGGTACCCAAGTGGCTCTTTTTGGCTGCACTTCCTATGACTTCATTGCTGGCGGTACCGGCTCAGGTAATGTGAACAGGGCTTATACCGTGTCAATGATCCAGGGCCTTGAGAATGCCGGTTTCGTAGTGGACAAGTCCTTGAAGGAAACATACGAGAAGTATATCGCTGATGATCAGGCCAAGAAGAGAGAGGCTCTGAAGGGTAATCCTATGGCTATGTTCATGCCGTTGGCCCGTCCTGAGGAAATCGTTCCGTCCGCTTCTTCGCTTCAGGCCAATGTTGCGGCAGCTGACATCGCTGTTATTACTCTCGGCCGCATGTCCGGTGAGTTTCTTGACAGGACTGCTTCTGATTTCGAGCTTTCTGCAAATGAGCGGAAACTTGTCGAGAGTGTATGCTCTGCTTTCCATGCAGCAGGCAAGAAGGTGGTTGTTGTCCTCAATATTGGCGGCGTAATCGAGACTTCTTCCTGGAAGAACAGACCAGATGCAATCCTTTGCGCTTGGCAGGCAGGCCAGGAGGGAGGAAACAGCGTTGCTGACGTCCTGAGCGGAAAGGTCAATCCTTCAGGCAAGCTTACCATGACATTCCCAGTAAGGTTTCAGGATGCGGCTTCTTCTGCCAACTTCCCGCTTGACGGTGCCATGAGTAGTGTGGATTTTGCCAACATGAAAGAAGGTGATGGCAGCAGGCGCAATTGGGATTATACTGATTATGAGGAGGATATCTTCGTGGGCTACAGATATTTCGACAGCTTCGGCAAAGAAGTTTCCTATCCTTTCGGTTATGGTCTTTCTTACACCACCTTTGAGTATGGCCAACCTTCCGTTGACTTTGCCAATGGCGTTTATAAGGTCAATGTTGAAGTGCGCAACTCCGGAAATGTGGCCGGTCGTGAGGTTGTCGAACTTTATGCCGCTTCTCCCGATAGCAAGGCTGCTGATAGGCCTGAAAAGGAACTCAAGGCTTTTGCCAAGACTCCGCTTCTTGCTGCGGGCGAGACCTGCACGGTAACATTGACATTGAATGCTGCCGACCTTGCGTCTTTCGACATTCCTTCCTCTTCATGGGTTGTCGCAGGCGGCAATTGGAATTTCCTTGTCGGTGCTTCTTCCCGCGACATCCGTTCTTCTGTTGGGGTCAATGTCAATACTTCGTCCTCTCCTGCCGGAGACTACTTCAAGTCAGACAGGCCTCTCAATCTCCTGACAAGATAGTATTAGTTGTAAGTGTTTTTATACTGGGACAGGCATTTTCAGTAAGCGGGAAGCACTGCTGAAAATGCCTGTTTTAATTTTATCTGATTTTCTATCTTCCTCCGAATGAAGTCGTATCCCAATATCACGGACTATGGGTTGTTGAGCGGACATTCCGCATATTAAAGTGCACATTGGAACCCTGGCTTTCACTTCTCCGAAAGGCGTATTGAAGCCCATGTGTGCCTATGCTTTGTGGCTTACAAGGTCTACAAACAGCTTGTGCAAATCATTATGGGACTCCGGCTAGGGATGAGCGTAGACTCTGTCCATATCGGAGGCATATCAAAAAATATCCATACACCTGTTACGTTCCTTGAATCACGCCACGGCCCAGCCGTCAACGGTGCGGGTTGCGGAGGAGAAGT
>CAVBPI010000254.1:0-805 GCA_963596955.1 bacterium
CGCAAATGCCGACATCATAGCGCTCAAGTGCAAAAAGCATCGGCAATATCGCAAATTCTTGCTATCTTTGCGTGATTATGCGCTGCCTTAAATGGCATCGTTCACACAAATTTGGGAAATATGCAACTGGATCTTCAGCTGTTGAACATAATAAAGGGATTCTGCATCGGACTGTGCTCGTCGGCTCCAATCGGGCCGATTGCCGTCTATGTCATCCAGCAGAGCCTCAGCAAGGGGCACAAGGCCGGATTCATCACCGGTCTGGGGGCGACTATCGTCGATACCGTCTTTGCCTGCATTTCCATCTTCGCCCTCGCATACGCGCAGGAGTTCATGGACAAGCACAGAGAACTGCTGCTCGTGGCTGGCGGAATCACCGTGGCAATCATCGGTGTGATAATGATTTTCACGAATCCGATTGAACGGGAGGCGCGTCTGAGCAAGGGAAACGAACGCATCACCAAACTAACGAGCAAAAACAACCGCGTGACTGTCAATGACTTCATCAAGGCGCTGCTGATGGGGCTCGCGAATCCGGGAGGCATACTCGTGCTCTTCGCGCTGTTCACGGTGTTCGGCATCGACACCACGCACAGTCAGGACTGGACCGCCGCGCCGATTATCCTCGCTGTCTCCGGGGGGACCATTTTCTACTGGTTCTTCTTCAGCTGGGGTGTCAGCCATTTCAGGAAATATGTGAAGATGCGCACGCTTATCTGGATAAACCGCATAACAGGAGCCGTCATCGCGATTCTCGGTCTCGCGCTGCTGAGCGAGGGACTTTTCAGGGTGATATTCCAGGGAG
>CAVBPI010000254.1:815-1531 GCA_963596955.1 bacterium
CCAGGGAGCGCGGCTGTTCTGACAGCAATAATGCGCTAAAGAGACTTATGACCGACGAAGAAACGCACGAGGAGGAAATGAAACAATGAATATTTGATAACATGGGAAAGATAAAGTCATTTTTCGGAAACTGGATTGTAAAGAACCTGCTTGGAGCGGCCGCGGTGCTGGCTGTACTCATCGGCGGGGCGGCGATAGGGCTGAACCTGATTACAGGGCACAACAAGGAACTGACCGTGCCGGACCTCACCGCGATGAAGGTCAAGGACGCGGAGTTCGAGGCGCATCAGGCCGGGATGAGGACGGAGATTGTGGATTCCGTCTATGTAAAGCGACTCGGAAGGGGGTATGTCTATAAGCAGAACCCGGCTCCGGGAGCAAAGGTCAAGAAAGGCCGCCGCATCGCTCTGACAATCAATGCGGTGACGCCGAAGAAAGTGAGTATGCCAAACCTCGTTGGCTATTCGATGCGACAGGCGAAGGCAGAGCTCGGAACGCGCGGGCTGATTCTCGGCAAACTCATGTATGTCAGCGACATAGCCACGAACAATGTGCTCCGGCAAATGCACGGGAACATGGAAATTGAGCCGGGGACTCCGATTGAGAGCGAGTCGGTGATTGACCTCGTCGTGGGTCTTAATTCCTACGACAACATGACGAGCGTTCCGGATGTCCGCGGCCTGAAGATGATGAGCGCCAGGGACATGATTCAGGAG
>CAVBPI010000254.1:1541-4203 GCA_963596955.1 bacterium
CAGGAGAACTCCCTCAATGTCAGGAAAGTCGTCTATGACAAGACGGTCAAGACCTACGAGGACAGCACGAAGGCATTTGTCTGGAAGATGGCTCCGGAACCGTCAGAACAGCCGCTGCCGATGGGAAGCGACGTTTCCATATATCTTACTACAGACCTTGCAAAGAAGCCCGTAAAGTTCTGACAAAATCCGGACAGGCATTTGACAAGACAGACATTTGACAATCTGAAGATATGAGCATATTCGACGATGAACTTCGCGAGGAATTCCTCGACGACACAGAGAGCGCCGCGGACATCGACGGTTCAGAAGAGTCCGAAGGTTCGGAGGAAATGTTCGAGCACTACCGCTTCGACGTCGATAAGGGACAGACTCCCCTGCGCGTCGATAAGTATCTCGCCTCGCACATGGAATACACCTCCCGCCACCGCATCCAGCTGGCGATAAAGTCCGAGTACATAAGGGTGAACGGCAAGGTCGCGAAGGCCAACTGCATAGTGAAGCCCGGCGACGTGATTCAGTTCGTGATGCCCTACCAGAGGCGCGGACTGGAGATTCTTCCGGAGAACATTCCGCTCGACATCGTGTATGAGGACGACGACGTGCTGGTGATTAACAAGCCGGCAGGCATGGTCGTGCACCCTGGGCATGGGCATTTCAGCGGCACCCTCGTGAACGCCCTCGCCTATCACCTTGGAATCTCGCAGGGACCCGACGCGCAGGACGAGCGCATGGGCGTTCTGGTGCACCGCATCGACAAGGACACGTCAGGGCTGCTCGTCGTGGCGAAGAACGACGAGGCGCAGCTGAATCTCGCCAAGCAGTTCTTCGTGCATTCGATTGAAAGAAAGTACGTTGCCGTCGTCTGGGGCAACATCCGCGAGGACGAGGGGACTATTGTCGGCAACATCGGCCGCGACCCTTCCGACCGCATGAAGTTCCGCGTCTTTCCCGAGGGGAACCACGGCAAGCACGCCGTCACGCACTACCGAGTCATCGAGCGCTTCGGCTTCGTGACCGTCGTGGAGTGCATTCTCGAAACCGGACGCACGCATCAGATTCGCGTCCACATGAACTACATCGGCCATCCGCTCTTCAACGACGAGCGCTACGGCGGCTCCGAAATTCGCAAGGGCACGATTTACGCGAAATACACCCAGTTCATCCGCAACTGCTTCAAGATTCTCCCCCGTCAGGCCCTGCACGCTAAGACCCTCGGATTCGTCCACCCGCGCACAGGAAAACTCGTGCGCTTCGACTCCCCTCTTCCTGCGGACATGACGGAACTCATCGAGAAGAATATGCCTTTGGAGGAGGACGAGGAGGAGTAGAGATTTCTCGACTTCACTTCGTTTCGCTCGAAATGACAGGAATCCAATCGCTCGAATGACAGGACAGAGCTTAGTCTCTTGTCAGAAAATCAGATATGGCTGCTTCATCTATGGTGAGGCGGTCATATTCTTTTATAAGATTGCCGTCGTCGAAAAGGCAGACGAGAGGCATGGAGCCGTTGGTGAGAGGAATGAACTGGAGCGGATGTATCCAGTGGTAAGGAAGATGCAGCCCCTCACCGTAGTTGTCGAAAAAGATTGAGACCGGCTCCGTCATATCGACATATTCCTGCATGAAGAAGCAGAAGACAGATTCTTCGGGGATATTGTTGCGGCGGATGATGCCGGCCATTTTCGCGGCGCAGTGGCGGCAGTGCTCGCAATTGATGGAATAGAAGCAGACTGCCTTGCGCCCGGAACTTACTCCCGTGCTGTCGGCGTATGGACGGAACTCGCTCACATTCAGTTCGTTTGATTCGCCGCGAGTCCAGCGGAACCACAGGTCGGGCGGATTGATTATCAGAATCGTCAGAGCCGCAACAACCGAAATGACACCGGCAATTATTCCCTTGTGACGACGCACCGAAGCGGCAAAGCGTTTCGCCCCGGTTCCTAAAGGTTCTTCTGCACCGGACATACTGCCATCTGAGGCATCATGCCGTGCAGTGCTGCAAAACAATTCCGTCGGACGGCTCCATGCGAATGCAAGTGCAGCCAGCGCCACAGCATTCTTCACCAGCGACTGCGCCGGATTCATCTCCACAAGGTTCCCGAAGCAGTGGCAGGAACCCTCGTCGCCGACAGCCATGCGCCAAATCAGGAATCCGGAGAATCCCACGAGCAGAACAGCAGTCACCGAGTTCACAAAGTTGTGCCACCAGCCGCTGATTAGCCCCAGCCCGAGAATCATCTCGCCCGCAATCACTGCCCGTGCGGCAAGCGAGCATAGGTCAAATGTCGCGAAGCCGAAGGAAAAGATGTAGAGTTCAAAGTCATCAACCGAAACAAGCTTCAGAACCGCCGACACACAGAAAAACAGTCCCAAGAGTATTCTCAGGACTGTTGCGCTCACTGTATGGAGTTTATTACTCGTGATGGTTCTTGCAGTCAATTTTAACAAGACCGCTGGCATCAATCTTAATGCCACCAAGGTCGATGTCTTCTGTGGTCAGTTCTGAACACTTCTTGTCATCAGGTCTCTCATAAACCTTGTCCTTGATTTCAACACTACCTGCTGAAATATTACACTTGCATTTGTCTGACTTGCATGAAGCAACTGAAAGCATTGCAACGAGTGCAAGTGCTGCGAAAAATACCTTTTTCATACTTTC
>CAVBPI010000255.1:0-4185 GCA_963596955.1 bacterium
TGTGACCAGAGGCCGTCGTTCCTCAACAGCACCGACCCGAGGCAGTTCCTTTCACGGTGGGTGTATCAGTATCTGAAATACCCCTCATCGGCGGTGAAGAACGGCATTCAGGGCACCGTAATGGTGGATTTCATCATCGACAAGAGCGGAAAGGTCACGGACGTGAAGGTTGCCCGTTCAGTCAGCGAGGAACTTGACGCGGAGGCAGTGAAGGTGATTGCGGCGTCTCCTAAGTGGAAGCCCGCCCGCGTCGGCGGCAACAAGGTGCGCTGCTCGATGTCCCTTCCGGTGGAGTTCCGGTTGGAGAGAAACGGCAGGGGAGGATTTGGAGTGAATAATATAAGAGTAAAATAAGAGTATATGGCAGATTACAATTTCAGAGAAATTGAAGAGAGATGGCAGGCCTATTGGGCCGCGAACCACACCTTCGAGGCACAGGCAGACCCTACGAAACCGAAATACTATGTCCTTGATATGTTCCCTTACCCTTCAGGGGCGGGTCTTCATGTCGGGCATCCGCTCGGATACATCGCGAGCGACATCTTCAGCCGCTACAAGCGTCTGCGCGGCTTCAATGTGCTTCACCCGATGGGCTACGACGCGTTCGGGCTTCCGGCCGAGCAGTATGCAATCCAGACCGGGCAGCATCCGGCTAAGACTACCGAGGACAACATTGCCCGTTACCGTCGCCAGCTCGACCGCATAGGCTTCTCCTACGACTGGTCGCGCGAAATCCGCACCTGTGACCCTGCCTACTACAAATGGACGCAGTGGGCGTTCCTCAAGATGTTCGGCAGCTGGTATGACAATGACCTTCAGAAGGCCCGCCCGATAGAGGAACTTGAAGCCGCCTTTGCCGCAGGTGGAAGCGAATCCGTCAATGCCGCCTGCTCTGAGCATGAGCCGTTCACGGCGGAGCAGTGGAATGCCTTTGACGAGAAGCGGAAGGCCGCGGCTCTGATGAACTGGCGCATTGCATATCAGGGAGAGACATCCGTGAACTGGTGCCCGAAGCTCGGGACTGTCCTCGCCAACGACGAGGTGAAGGAGGGATATTCGGTGCGCGGCGGCCATCCTGTTGAGCAGAAGAAGATGACCCAGTGGCAGCTGCGTGTCTCCGCCTATGCCGGAAGACTTCTCGACGATCTCGAAACTCTGGACTGGACTGATTCTCTGAAGGATATGCAGCGCAACTGGATTGGAAAGAGCCAGGGCTGCGAGATGGTTTTCAAGACATATAACGGTGACACGGAGTATGACGTCACCATATTCACCACCCGTGCGGACACCGTTTTCGGAGTGACTTTCCTCGTGCTCGCGCCGGAGAGCGACTGGGTCGATAAGCTGACGAGCGCTGACCGCCGTGCCGAGGTGGATGCCTACCTTGCGCAGGCCCGCAAAAAGACAGAGAGGGAGCGCATATCCCAGACAAAGACTGTCGCCGGCGTATTTTCAGGCTCATACGCAGTGAATCCGCTTACCGGGGAGAAGGTTCCGGTGTGGATTTCCGAATATGTGCTCGCGGGCTACGGCACGGGCGCGATAATGGCTGTGCCGGCGCACGACAGCCGCGACTACGCCTTCGCAAAGGCATTCAACCTGCCGATTATCCCGCTCATCGAGGGCTGCGACGTCAGCGAGAGCAGCTTCGACGCCAAGGAGGGAATCATGTGCAACTCCGGCTTCCTGAACGGCATGACCGTCAAGGAGGCCATTCCGGCGGCGATTGACTATGTGGAGAGCCACGGTCTGGGTCACAGGAAGATAAACTACCGTCTGCGCGACGCGATTTTCTCCCGTCAGCGCTACTGGGGGGAGCCGTTCCCGATTTGCTACAAGGACGGCATAGCCACACCTCTTCCGGAGGACAGTCTTCCGCTGCAGCTTCCTGAAATCGACAAATACCTCCCGACGGAGACCGGTGAGCCGCCACTTGCACGCGCGAAGGACTGGAACTATGAGGGCAACCCTCTCGAAACCAGCACGATGCCGGGATTTGCGGGAAGCAGCGCCTACTATCTGCGCTATATGGATCCGTACAATTCCGAGGCTCTCGTGAGCCGCGACGCGGACGAGTACTGGCGCAACGTCGATCTCTACATCGGAGGCACCGAACACGCCACCGGTCATCTGATTTATTCCCGTTTTTGGAACAAGTTCCTCTACGACCTCGGATATGTGTGCGAGAAGGAGCCGTTCCGCAAGCTCATCAATCAGGGGATGATTCAGGGCCGCTCGAACTTCGTCTATAGAATCATAGGCACCAACACTTTCGTATCTTACGGACTCAAGGACAAATACGAGACTACGGAGATTCATGTCGATGTGAACATCGTGAACAACGACCGTCTCGACACCGAGGCGTTCAGGCGCTGGATGCCGGACTTCGCGAACGCCGAGTTCATACTTGAAAACGGCGAGTACATCTGCGGCTGGGCAATCGAGAAGATGAGCAAGTCCATGTTCAATGTCGTGAACCCGGACACTGTCTGCGACACCTACGGAGCCGACACCCTGCGTCTCTACGAGATGTTCCTCGGTCCTCTTGAGCAGAGCAAGCCGTGGGACACCAAGGGCATCGACGGGGTTCACCGCTTCCTCAGGAAAGTCTGGAGGCTCTTCTACGACCGCGACGGGCTCATCCTCACGGACGAAAAGGCCACTCCTGCGGAACTCAAGTCCCTCCACAAGCTCATAGGCAAGGTCACTTCCGACATCGAAAGCTTCTCCTACAACACCGCAATCTCCGCATTCATGATTGCCGTGAACGAACTTACCGAACTCGGATGCAGCAAGCGTGAGGTGCTCGAACCGCTCGTCGTTCTGCTCAGCCCGTTCGCCCCTCACATCGCGGAGGAGCTCTGGAGGGCTTCCGGACACATAGACACCATCACATGGGCACAGTGGCCTGAGTATGACGAGTCGCTGACTGTGGAGCATAACTGCACCTACGCTGTGTCCTTCAACGGAAAGACACGCTTCACTCTCGACCTTCCTAAGGCCATGACTAAGGACGAGGTTGAGGCCGAGGTACGCGCCAACGCCCTGACGGCGAAATATGTCGGAGACGGAAACATACTCAAGATGATTGTCGTCCCGGGCAAGATTGTGAATGTCGTGGTAAAATAAACATTCCTGTCAGATGGAAAGAAAAAAGGTCCTGAACGTCCTCTGGGACTATCTCGTGCTGAGCTTCGGCACTCTGATTTACTGTATGGCGTGGACTTCGGTACTGCTGCCGAACCACATCGCCAGCGGCGGACTTACGGGCGCGTGCGCCATTTTCCAGTATGCTACGGGGGTTCCGATGTCGTATTCGTTCTTTGTCATGAACACGATACTCATCGTCATCGGCTCCATCATCATCGGCAAGGGATTCGGGTTCAGGACGATATATGCCTATCTGCTCTCGTCGGTGTTCCTCTATTTCCTTCCGAACTTCGACCAGTGGCTCACGGTCGTTCTTGATGAAAAGCTTTTCGCTGCGCTTCTCGGAGGGTTCATCGAGGCTTTCGGAATAAGCTTCGTCCTCAACAAGGGCGGCAGCACGGGAGGCACGGACATCATCGCCGTGTGCATCAACAAGTTCTGGCCGATTTCGCTCGGCAAGGTCTATCTGTGCGCGGACCTGCTCATCATCTTCACGGTGGTGTTCCTTCCTGACATGGGCATAACTGACGTGCTCTACGGCTATGTGGCGATGGTGGCCTTCTCCTTCGGCGTCGATTATTTCACGCTCGGGCCGAAATCCACGATGCAGGTTCTCATATTCTCGAAGAAATATAAGGAAATCGCGGACCGACTCATCACTATGGACCGTGGAGTGACGGCGCTCAATTCCGTGGGCTGGTACTCCGGGGCGGAGAGCAAGGTTCTTTTGGTGATTGTGCGCAAGAGCAACTATCAGGCGGTGGTTAACCTCGTCAAGGAATTGGATGACAAGGCTTTCGTGTCGGTCTCAAATGCCGCGAGCGTGTTCGGCGAGGGCTTCGAGGAAATCAAGTCCGGCGTGTCGGGGCGCAGGAAGGCGAAATCCGCGGAGAGCATAGGGAGCACCGTCGGAGAGGACGTGGAGAATAATGAAATAAGAATAGGGGAATCAGAATAAATATGACAACAAGTACAGTTCTCAAAAGCAATGCGTGGACGACGCTTAAGGAATACGGAATCATGTCCCTCGGACTT
>CAVBPI010000256.1:0-4172 GCA_963596955.1 bacterium
ATAATATATCATTTTAGTGTTTTTTGAATATATTTTTAGCCTATATTCATTTTCTCGCGGCTATTTATACATGGGTATAAAAGCCTGCGGGATATATTCCAACTCCGTGCCGTCGTTTGCAATAGTCACGCCGATGACGTCGAAAAACGACTCGAAATCCGAAAATTTCCGGTAGGCCTCCTCCTTGAGGAAACGCTTCGCCGCCTCGACGACCTTGCGCTGCTTGGGCGAGTTTACTGTTTCCTGCGGAAGGATTTCCGGATTTATGCGCGTGCGCACCTCGACAAAGTGGATGCCGTCCCCGTCAATCGCCACGATGTCAAGTTCATAATGCCCGCTGCGCCAGTTCCGCGCGAGAATAGAGAATCCTTTTCCTTCGAGGAAGTCCGCCGCCATGTCCTCACCGAACTTTCCGGTTGCCTGTCTGCTGTCCATCACAAATCCCGTTTTCCAAGTCCCGCCCGGAGGCTTATTCAAATGTTACAATCGTGACCCCGGTGCCTCCGAACTGTATGTGCTCGTCCTTGACCGAAGCCACTCCAGGGGTGGTGCGCAGCAGCTTCTGAACCTCCTCCCGGAGTGCTCCGGTACCCTTTCCTGTGATGATGCGGACGGACGGAACCGAGAGCATCAGCGCGTCATCAACATAGTGCATGACCTTCTCAAGCGCCTCCCCGACCCTTTCCCCGCGTATGTCAAGCTCGGTGGAGAAGTTCAGCTTGCGCTCGGCAATCGACGAGTCGAACTTGACCTTGGAGACATTGCGGTTCTCGCTGCGGGTGGCCTCCTTGTATTCGTTCGAGGTGATGCGCTCCACCCTGTCGGGCGAAATCTTCGACGAGATGTTGCCGATGTTCACAAAGACTGCCTTGGCCGACACGCGGGTCACCTCGCCGACCATCCCGTTGTCCTTCATGCGCACCTTCTCTCCGACTTTCAGCGGAGCGTTCCTGAAGGCGTCCTGACGGGCCTTTTCCTCGGCCTCGGCAATGAGACGCTTCTTCTCGGCTTCGTCGGCTCTCCGGACCGAACGCGCCGCGCGCCTCTCACGCCTCTCGTCCAGCTGGCGTATCTTCTTCTCTATGTAGTCGTCCTTCTCCTTCTGCTCCTGCTCCTTCTTCGCCGCAAGCAGGGACATGAAGTTCTGCAGGTCCTTCCTGGCCTCCTGCGTGCTCTCCTTCTGTGCCTGCTTCTCCCTGATTGTGCGAATCGTGTTCTCCACCTGCCTGTTAGCCCCCTTCACAATCTCCTCCGCCTCCCTGTGCGCCTGGTCAAGGACCTCCTTCTTCAGCTGGCGGATGTTCTCAAGTTCCTTCTGGTAGCGGTCCGTGATGTTCTCCAGCGTCTTATCCGTGTTCTTAATCCGCTCCAGCTTCTCGTCCAGCGCCTTGCGGTTGCGGGCAATCCTGCGCAGGTTCCGCTCTATATCGACATACTCCTCCCCGGCCCTGGTCTCCGCGTCCTTCACAATCTGTTCCGGCAGTCCCATCTTGCGCGCAAGCTCAAAGGCGAACGAGTTGCCCGGCAGCCCGATTTCCAGCTTGAAGAGCGGCAGGATGTTCTTGGCGTCGAACATCATCGCGCCGTTGATGACCCCGGTCTGTCCGGATGCGTAGAACTTGAGGTTTGTGTAGTGGGTGGTAATTACGCCATAGACCACCCTGCGGTCGAGTTCCGCGAGAATGGCCTCCGCAATCGCCCCTCCGGCCGCCGGCTCCGTTCCGCTTCCGAACTCGTCGATGAGCACGAGGGTCCTGGAGTCAGCCTCCGCCAGCACCCTCTTCATGTCGGCGAGGAAGGAACTGTAGGTGCTGAGGTCGTTCTCGATGGACTGGTCGTCGCCGATGCTCACCATAATCCTGTCGAAGACCATCAGCTCCGATGTCTCCGACGTCGGGATGAGCATTCCCCACTGGAACATATACTGCAGCAGTCCGAAAGTCTTGAGACAGACAGACTTGCCTCCTGCGTTAGGTCCGGAAATCAGGAGAATGTGCTTTTCCGGGGTAAGGCTCGCGCTGAGCGGGACAATCTGCCTGCCCTCCTTCTTCAGGTTCCTTTCCAGAAGCGGGTGGCGTGCCTTGCGCAGGTTCAGCTCGCCGTTGTCCGAGACTATCGGCATCCCGCAGACGAAATCCAGCGCGACCTGTGCCTTCGCCATGAGAAAGTCTATTTCTCCGATGAATATCGAGGCGTCGATGAGTTCGGGGATATACGGACGCAGAAACTCCGTGAACTCGTATAGTATGCGGACGATTTCGCGCTGTTCGGCGAACTTCAGCTCGCGTATCTCATTGTCAAGCTCGACGACTTCCGCGGGCTCGATGTAGGTGGTCTTTCCCGACGCCGACTCGTCATAGACAAAGCCGGAGAACTTCTTCTTGTTCGCGGACTGCACGGGGATGAGCATCTTGCCGTCGCGCATTGTCACCGTCGCGTCGCCATCGACAAGCCCTTCCTCCTTCGCCCTCCGGAGAATGGTGTTTATCCTCTTCGATATGCTTCCCTCCTTGTCCCGCAGTGTCCTGCGAATCGCGTAGAGCTCGTCGGACGCGGTGTCCTTGACTTCTGAATATTTGTCGAGAATCCCGTCCATACGGCGCTGTACTTCGGAAAAACTCATGATTCCCGACGCCATGCGCTTGAGGTTGGGATATACCCCGTCCTTCACGTCCTCGAAGAACGCCGTCAGCTTGCGGAGGGTTTCGAGGATTGTCCTGAGCTTGCGGAGTGAAAGAAGGTCTATGGATATCGACGACTTTTCGAGGGGACGGAGAAATCCTATGCCGTCGATGTATCCGTTTGTCGGGAAACTCTCCTCGAACATCATGATCAGCCTCATCTCGTCGGCAAGGCGCAGGCGTTTCGTGATTTCGGACGGAGAGGTCGAGAACTTCTCGTCGGCCACGCGGCCTGCGGCATATTCCGTCGAGCACCTCGCGGCGATTATCTCCCTTATCCTGTCGAAGCCTAATTTCTGTTCGAGCCGTGCATATCCGGCGTCATTTCCCGTAATTTCCTTTTCTTCTGCCATCTTTTCTTCCCTCCGCAGGTCATTTCATAGCCTCGCTCAGCAGCAGCTTGAGCTCGTTGAGATTGTTTATTTCAGTGTAGTTCCCGTCCTTGAAGAATGTTATGTGCCCGGTCTCCTCGGAGACGACCACCACCGAGGCGTCCGTCACTTCGGATATGCCGGCCGCTGCCTTGTGCCTCATCCCGAACTGCGGCGGAAGGTCGCGCTCGCTTATCGGAAGCGTGCATCTGGCCGCCTCAACGCGGTTGCCGCTGATTATCACGGCCCCGTCATGCAGCGGCGAGTTCTTGAAGAAGAGGTTCATCAGCAGGCGGCGGTTCACAATCGCGTCGAGCCTGTCGCCCGTCTCTACGATTGAGTCCAGCGACGACATTCCCGGAATCACGATCAGCGCCCCGGTCTTTGTCTCCGACATGGAGTTGCAGGCCTCGGCGATTTCCTTCACCGTGTCGCTGCTTGCCGTCGTGTTTCCTCCGCGCTCGAACAGGCGGTTCAGGAACCGGCTGCCCTTCTTGCCTATCATGTATTTCTGCCCGAAATGCATCAGGAACCGTCGGATTTCCGGCTGGAAGATGACAATCAGCGCCAGCGAGCCGACGTCGAGTATGACTGACAGCAGTTCGGTCATCATCTTCATCCCGAGAGCGGAAACGATGACCTTTGCGAAGAACAGGGTGATGATTGCGATGAGGATGTTCATCGCCGATGTCCCGCGGATTGACTTGAAGGCATAGAAAATCACGAGGGCAATCAGGAAGATGTCCAGAAGGTCCGTGACCGAAAAATTCAGAAAGTCGAATGCTCCAAGTACCATATTCATTGTCAGTTCCGTCATTCATTGTCAGTTCCGTCTATCATTCGCGGAACCCGGCTGCAAATTTACGATTTTTATTGTCATATCGAACGGAGTGAGATATCTTTGTGCAAAAATGAATTGATATGAAAATGAGACGAACATTTTTCGTAGTCGCGGCTCTCGTTCTCTGCACTTTCGCCGTCCGCGCCCAGGAGCAGAAGGAACCTGACTTTTATGAAATAGCCGAAAAGGAAACCGAACGGCTCCAGCGCACGGTGAAGCTTGAGGACTGGCAGCTTTTCTACGTGGATTCCACTCTTGTCCACGACTATCTGGAAATGG
>CAVBPI010000257.1:0-4165 GCA_963596955.1 bacterium
GAGCTAAAGTTCGACGGCACGGCAATCTGCCTGACATATAAAAAGGGAGAACTATTCCGCGCCCTCACGCGCGGCGACGGCACTGTGGGAGACGACGTCACGGCGAATGTACGGCATATTTCCAACATCCCGCAGAAACTTCACGGAGGCACGTTCCCCGACGAATTTGAAATCCGAGGAGAGATATATATGCCATACGCGGCCTTCGACAGGCTCAATGAGGAACGCGAGCGCGACGAGGACGTCCCTTTCGCGAACCCGCGCAACGCCGCGTCAGGCTCGCTGAAGCTTCTGAACCCTTCCGAGGTCGGGAAACGTGGTCTGGAATGCACCCTCTACCATCTTCTCGGCGAAAACCTGCCGTTCGAAACCCACACTCAGGCGCTTGCCGCGGCGAAATCGTGGGGGCTGCCGGTGTCGGACAAGATGAAGGTCTGCCACAGCATCGGGGAAATCGAGGAATATATAGCCTACTGGGACACGGAGAGGAAGAAACTCCCGTTCGCCACGGACGGCATCGTGATAAAGGTGAACGAGCTGCCCTATCAGAAGGCGCTCGGCTACACCTCCAAGTTCCCGCGCTGGGCGGTAGCCTACAAGTTCAAGGCGGAACAGGCGCTCACAAAGCTGCTGTCCATTGACTATCAGGTCGGAAGGACCGGAGCCGTGACCCCGGTGGCGAACCTTGAGCCGGTGCTTCTCTCCGGAACGACCGTCCGCCGCGCCAGCCTGCACAACTCCGAGCAGATGGAGCTTCTGGACGTGCGCATCGGGGACTATGTCTATGTGGAGAAGGGCGGGGAGATTATCCCTAAGATTACCGAGGTGGAACTCTCCAGGCGCAATGCCGCCCTGACCAGGCCGGTGTTCCCCGAGCACTGCCCCGACTGCGGCTGCACGCTGGTGCGTGACGAGGGCGAGGCAAAGTTCTTCTGCCCGAACATCCACGGCTGCCCTACCCAGATAAAGGGGCGTCTCGTGCACTTTCTCAGTCGCAAGGCGATGAACATACTCGCCGGCGACGCCACCGTCGAGCAGCTCTACAACCTATCTCTGGTCAGGACGCCGGCCGATTTCTATGACCTCGACAAGGAGCAGCTGCTGACGCTCGACGGCTGGAAGGAGCGCTCGGCCGAACGCTTCCTAAGGAGCATAAGCGACTCGAAGGCAACCCCGTTCGAGCGCGTCCTGTTCGCGATTGGAATCCGCTATGTGGGCGAGACGACGGCAAAGACGGTCGCGAGGTTCTTCAAGAACATAGACGAGGTGGCCGCGGCGGACCGCGAGACTCTGCTTTCCGTGCCGGACGTGGGCGAGGTGATTGCGGACAGCATCTACGACTTCTTCATGGACCCCGACAACATCCGCGAGGTTCAGCGCCTGAGGGCCGCCGGGCTCAAAATGGCCATAGACGAGGGCGGAGAGCAGACGAGCGACGTTCTCGACGGCGCTACAATCGTGATTACGGGCAACTACAGCATACCGCGTGACCGCATGAAGGCCATCATCGAGGCCAACGGCGGGAAGAACTCGTCGTCGGTGAGCGGAAAGACGGACTACCTCCTCGCCGGAGAGAAGCCGGGGCCGGAGAAGATAAAGAAGGCGGAATCTCTCGGGATACGCATAATCTCGGAATCCGAGTTCATGGACATGATTTCCGCAGCGAAGGGAGAGGACACGACCGGAGGACGGCAGCCAGAAGCCGGAGGCGCTTCCGGCACGGAGACGGTTGAGCCTCACGAGGGCGAGCAGCTGAGTCTCTTTTAGAAACATCGTTTAAAGGATTATATGAGCACGATTTCAGAATTTACTCCACAGGACTACGCGCTGATTGCGATGGAATATGCCTCCCTCAAGGAGGCGGCGAAGAGGCGCTGCGCGAATCAGGAGGAGCTTGACATAGTACAGAAGGCGTTCGATTTCGCGAATGAGGCGCACAAGGGCGTGAGACGACGCTCCGGCGAACCGTATATCATACATCCGATTGAGGTCGCGAAAATCGTCGTCAGCGACATAGGCCTTGGCTACAAGTCCATTGTGGCCGCCCTTCTGCACGACGTCGTCGAGGACACGGAATATACCTCCGACGACATACGCAACCTCTTCGGGGAGAAGATAGCCTCCCTCGTCGATGGGCTGACAAAAATCAAGACCGTGCTCGACAACGAGGACAAGGCCCAGACGAAGAGCATACAGGCGGAGAACTTCAAGCGCATACTCCTCACTCTCAACGACGACGTGAGGGTTGTCCTCATAAAGCTCGCCGACCGCCTGCACAACTGCCGGACCATAGAGTTCATGCCGGAGCACAAGCGGGACAAGATTCTGAGCGAGACGATGTTCATCTTCATCCCGCTCGCCCACAGGCTCGGCCTCTACAGCATAAAGTCGGAGATGGAGGACATCTGGCTGCGCTACAAGGAGCCTCAGGCGTTCAATGAGATACAGGCCAAAATCAACCGCAACGTCAACGACAAGGAGAAGCAGGTCGATGAGTTCATCGGCACAGTGAGGGAACTTCTCGACAAGATGGGGATAAACTACGAGATTCGCAAGAGGGTGAAGTCCCCCTACTCCATCTGGCACAAGATGACGACGAAGAACGTCACCTTCGAGCAGGTCTATGACCTCTACGCCGTGAGGATAATCTTCGACCCTAAGAACGCAAGCGACATCGAGAAGGAAAGGGAGGACTGCTACAGTATATATGTCGCCATCACCAACAAGTTCGACTACAAGGCCGACCGCTTCCGCGACTGGATTAAGCAGCCTAAGAACAACGGCTATGAGGCCCTGCACTGCACCGTGATGAGCAAGTCCGGAATCTGGATTGAGGTGCAGATACGCTCCCGCAGGATGGACGACATCGCGGAGAAGGGAATCGCGGCGCACTGGGCCTACAAGCGGGACGGATTCGTCGGGGAGAACGACAGCGAGATGGACAAGTGGATTGCGAAGGTGCAGGAGATTCTGATGAATCCGGACGTCAACGCGATGGAGCTTCTGGACATGATTCACAATGACCTGACGGCATCGGAGATATTCGTCTTCACTCCAAAGGGCGAGCAGAAGTCAATCCGGAAGGGCGCGACTGCGCTGGATTTCGCCTACATGATTCACACCCACATAGGCAACAAGGCCATTGCGGCGAAGATAAATCTCAGGCTCGAACCGCTTTCATACGTGCTCCGTCCGGGCGACCAGGTGGAAATCATCACGGCGCAGACGGAGAACCCCAAGCGCGAATGGCTTACCTTCCTGAAGACTCCGCGCGCGATCAGGATTGTCACCGACTATTTTGACAAGCTTGACCGGCAGAAGGCGGCCGAGGAGGCGGAGAACGCGAAGAAGTCCTCCGGGAAATGGACGCTGCCCTTCTTCAAGTCATCTAAGTCCAAGACGGATTATGTCATCAACGACAGCCGCAACACGGACAACCAGTTTGTCATCGCCACCTGCTGCCACCCTATTCCGGGCGACCCCGTGGTTGGATTCATAGATAAGGACGGGGTCATAACCGTCCACAAGAAGTCCTGCCCGATGGCGAACAGCCTCGCGGCGACCCACGGCGACTCCATCGTGTCCCCTAAGTGGGAAGCGGACGACGAACAGAGTTTCCTTGCATCGGTATCGCTGAACGGCATCGACAGGGTCGGTTTGCTGAACGAAATCACTAAATACATATCCTTCGTGATGAAGGTCAATCTCCAGAGGCTCGTGTTCGAGTCGAAGGACTCTATCTTCAAGGGAGAGATGGATCTGATGGTCCACGACAAGAAGAGCCTCGAAGGGCTGCTGAAGAAGCTCTCCAAGATTGATGGCATACAGAACGTCACGAGAAAGGACCTGTAAATTCCGCGTATGGACGACCGTCAGGCCCGCACCGAAGTCGAAAAATTCAATGGTATGAACAGAATTTTCAAAATATTCCTGAAAAGATATTTCCCGCTTCTTCCGGCCGGGATTGTGCTCGGCGTCATGATGTTCTCGCATTCATGCGCCAACACCACCACACCCCCAAGCGGAGGACCGAAGGACACGATTCCGCCTATAATCAAGAAGGTGAATCCCGCTGACGGGACCATCAACGTGCCGACGCACAAGACGAAACTGAAGTTTTCGTTCAATGAATATGTGGTAGTGAAGGACCCGACCGGAATCTATC
>CAVBPI010000258.1:0-4164 GCA_963596955.1 bacterium
GGGGAGTGTTGAGCCGCACGACGCCGGGCTGGGGAGTGCCGGGGAGCATTCGCCGACATAAAGCTGCGCAGCCGTGGCTCCGTCGCGCTTTCCGGTGTTGCGGACGCGGAAAGTCACAGTCACCTTGCCGTCTTCTGCTGTGGCTGCACTGAGGTCCGAGAACTCGAAGGTCGTGTAGCTGAGGCCGAAGCCGAAAGGGTAGAGCGGGGCGGCTCCGTTGCGGTCGTAGCCCCGGTAGCCTACAAAGACGCCCTCGTTGTAGCAGACGCGGGAATAGGGGCTGTTGAGGTTGCGGAACGTGTTTTCGTAGTAGCTGCCGAAAGTCGGGTTGTCCTCAGGGCGGGCCTCGATGGAAATAGGGAGGCGGCCGCTCGGGTTTGTCGCTCCGGTGAGAATCTCGGCTATTGCCTGGCCGCCGGCCTGTCCCGGATACCACGCCATGAGAGTTGCCCTTGCCCGGTGCATCTGAGCGGTCTGAACCGCCGGAATCTCGAACGGACGGTCGCCGTCCTCATGCTCAAGGTCGGAGTTGAAGCCACCGCAGTAAATCACCGCGTCGGCACGGCGGAGGAGCTCCTGCTGCTCAGCTGTGAACTCCGGCTGAACTGCGTCAATCCTGCCCTCGAACGGGATGAGGCTGACTTTCAGCTTCTTGTCCTGCTCGGAAAGTGCCGCAAAGACGCTTTTCGTGTGATATGGGTTCACGAAACCGCAACCGCCTCCAGTAGGAACGCAGTCCGCGTTCGGACCGAGAACCACAATGTTTCTTACGGCTTTGGCGCGTCGGTTTGACCGCGTGCCGGACAGCGGCAGAATCCCGTCGTTCTTGAGAAGCACCACGGCTTCACGCGCCACGTCGAGTGCAACCTTGTCGGACACCGGATTGTCAAGCGTGAGGCTTTCGTCCTTCTGCTCCCGGTCAAGGAAGCCGAAGGCAATGAAGGTCTGAAGGATATGCCGGCATTTTTCGTCGAGCACGCTTTCGTTCACCGTGCCGTTCGCCACTGCCTTTCCGAGCAGTTCGCGGGTGTAGTAGAGCGCAATCGGCATCTCAAGGTCGAGACCGGCGTTTGCGGCTCCGACCGTCGAGTATGTCGCTGCCCAGTCGGACATATATATTCCCTCAAAACCCCATTTTTCTCTGAGAATCCTGACAAGAGCCTCACTTTCGGAGGTGTGCACGCTGTTGAGCAGGTTGTAGCTCGACATCACGGAACCGGCCCCGGCGACCTGCACGGCCTTGCGGAAGGCAGGGAAATAGATTTCGTTGAGAGTCCGTTCGTCGATGTCCGACGACACATGATGGCGGTTCCATTCCTGATTGTTGCCGCAGAAATGCTTCACCGTCGCCATCACGCCCTCGCTCTGCACCCCGAGTATGTACTGCACGGCCGTCTCCGAAGTCAGGAAAGGGTCCTCGCCGTAGTACTCGAAATTACGTCCGCACATCGGCGCCCGGTAGATGTTTACTCCCGGACCGAGCAGGATATGCACCCCGCGAGCCCTCGCGTCGGAGCCGATTGACTTTCCGTAGTTCAGTGCCAGAGACCTGTTCCAGCAGGACGCGAGCGCGATTCCGCAGGGGTACATGGTGCTCTGCGTGTCATTGCGCACACCCTGCGGGCCGTCAGCCGTGCGGATTTCAGGAATGCCGAGGCGCGGAACTCCATAGATGTGGAACCCGTCGGCATCTCCGGCGATAAAGTCAATCTTTTCTTCGAGGGTCATCTTGGCAACCAGCTCGGAGGCCCTTTGGCGGGCCTCGTCACCGATTGTCACCTGACCGGATGCGGGCAGCACGACGGCCGCCGAAAGCGCGAGTGTCAGAATTCTTTTGAACATAATGAGTTTTTATATTCTGTTAAATTGAGTGAAGTCACAGGATTCAAGGGTTATGCTGCCGGCGGCATCTGAGATTCCGACATAGAAATCGACACCCCAGTTCCAATTTGTAGCGTTTTCCGCCCAAGGGTTGCCCACTCCCCAATGGTCAATAACCTTATTGTCATCGATCCAAAGCCAGAAGCCTATATTTTCTCTGTTATAAGGTTTTATCTGGAATGTAATATTTTCAATCTTGTTGATTTCTTCGATGCTGTATTCTATCTTATTGCTGTTGTCATCAGCCTTCTTTTCGCCATTCTCCGTAAAGAATGGAGCAGCCCAGTTCCAAGTGCCGCTGCAAGTGAGCTTGTTATTCCCACCTATCTGAATATTGTAGAATATTGAGTTGTTTCCATGTCCTTTAGTGTCGATGTGCAGGTATCCCTCACTGAGGTTTGCTTCACGGACTTTGAAAACGAACTTACCGAAGTCAACGGTGTTAGGCAGGGATTTGATGTCAACCATTATTCTCGGAGATTTTTCCGTCTCATCAGCCGTTATCGTCACCGAACCGTCCTCATTGAACACACAGTTTCCGCGACCGGCTTTCCAGAGAGTCTTCTGCGTGAGGTCGAGTGTCTTTGAATTCCCGGTTCCGCTGAGAGTTACTTTGGCTGTCTTCGGTAAGAAACTTGTGTTCTTGGCCGTTTTCACTTTCAGGGTGTTCGCATCGACCTTCGTCACAGTGAAGGCTTCATTGTCAGACTCAACTTCCCAATCTGTATTTGAATATACATTGTATGTTTTTTCTTCTCCATGGATGTTGAACGTCAGATTGCCGGAATCTTCAATTATGAAGTATGACTCGACATTGACTCCCAATGTATAGACATTCCCGGCCTTAAACTCCTTGGTGAGCGTAACGCTCTTCGCGACGATGTGAGCTTCCGTTTCAATTTTTATGAGAAGTTCTTCATTTGCAAGAGAGAACGGTGCGGTCACTACCCATGCTGCAAGATTGCCGAGCGTTGTCCCGGACGGGACATCAACGGTAACCTCTGCCGATGCCTTGGTGAATGTCACTTGCCCGTCTTCGAGGTTGAGCTTGAAGTCGCCTGCAAGCTTCTTGCCCGCAGCCTTGAGCGTTACCTTTGACACGCGCTCTTCTGCAGAGACACCTTCCGCCGTGATGTCTTTGGTGCTGATCTGAATGTAGGAATTGAGGTGGGCGAACTGCCAGTCGCCGATTTCCGCGCTCTCGCCATCAATTGTAGCTGTCTGAGGCTTGCCGACCATAATCGCTGCGGCCGCATCGTATGTCCCTGCTTCCATAAACTGTTCGGTCGGGAGTGTGAGCACCACTGCCTTGTAATCTCCTGTGGCAGCCTCCGAATAAGGATAGTAAGCGTAGAGAGTCTGCTCGTTCTCTGATGCTGTCACATTGCCCGTGAACTTTGCGGTACCGTCAGACTGGATGGCAATTGAATGTTCCGCGTTTGCAGTTCCGGATGTCGTATAGACACCGATGGCATCTTTCTCTGCCCAATTTGCCGTGAAGCCGTCTGTCTTGTCGCCGGAGATTGTCGTCTTTGTAAGAGGCTGACCAGCGTAGGAAATCAGCAGAACCTCATCAGTTGAAGTCTGCACCGGAGCGATGTTTTCCTTTGCGCATCCCGCCGCGAGAGCGAGGACACAAAATGCTGAAAAATACTTCTTCATAGTTGCTTTCCTCCTTACTTAGAATGCGATGTCATTCTCTTCCGAATCATAGGACAGTTTGCCGGCGCGTCCAGCCTCGCCGAAGCTTTGTGCGAATCCGCACTCGGTCTCAATGCTCATGACCGAGATTTCCGGAGCAGAGTAGGCTGCCCCCCCCATTGAATCTTTAACCATAGTTAAATGTTTGTTAGTTAAATTGTTGTGTATTGTGTTTTTATGTTTCGCTATAATTTTGTCGTCCTCACCCAATCTACGTACATATATGACGGAGCGGTGAGTTTCTTCTCTCCCACGAGGCCGATGCTGAGGATGATGTAGTATTCCGAAGTGAACGGCCACTGCTTCATCGTCGCTTCGTCGGCGAGATGCAGGTTCTCGTATGTCATCGTCTTTTCGCCGTTGGTGTAGAAGACGAGGCTGTTTTCGAGAATGTCGAGCCCGTAGGTGTTGTATTGTTCGGGGATATATCCATTATAGGCAGGCTTGCCTTGATAGTTGTTGCTCTGGTCAACGACGTCGATGTAATGGCTGTGGACGGTCTGCTGCACATAGTCGTTGAGATAGTTGTGCTCAAGGATGTCAATCTCGCCGCCGTCCGGCCAGCCCTTGTAAATCTGGTAT
>CAVBPI010000259.1:0-2048 GCA_963596955.1 bacterium
GTTATTTTCCTGTCATTTCGAGTCTTTCCTGTCATTTCAAGTCATTCTTGTCATTTTGAGTCTTTTCTGTCATTTCGAGCGAAGCGAGAAATCTTTTTGCCAGAATATTTTTTCTTGTAATAAAGATTTCTCCACTTCACTTACGTTCCGGTCGAAATGACATCGGAATATACGTTCCGGTCGAAATGACAGCGAGTCTTATTCGACAACCCTGTTGGTATTGGCGTCAAAGTTTACGGCGGTGTCGCCCTGCGGGTCCTTGCCGAACTCATAGTCCTTGCCTGGGAGAATCGCGTTGAGGACGATGCCGACGAGAGCCGCTACCGCGAGGGCGGAGAGCTTCGTGAAGCCGAGGTCAATGCTGCCTCCTTCGATGCCGTAGTTGATTCCGATGCCGAGCACGAGGATTATCGCCGCTATGATGACATTGCGTGAAGAAGTGAAATCCACCTTGTTCTCAACGACATTGCGCACGCCGACCGCCGAAATCATTCCGTAGAGAATCAGGGACACGCCGCCGATTGTGGCCGCTGGCATCGCGCTTATGAGAGCCGAGAACTTAGGGCAGAACGAGAACACGATTGCAAAGACGGCCGCGATTCTGATGACGCGCGGGTCATATACACTCGTGAGGTTGAGCACTCCGGTGTTCTCCCCGTAGGTCGTGTTTGCCGGCGCTCCGAAAAGCGAGGCGAGCATGGTCGCGAGACCGTCGCCGATGAGCGTGCGGTGCAGGCCGGGATTCTCAAGATAGTTCTTGCCTGTCGTGGATGAAATGGCGCACATATCTCCGATGTGCTCAATCATGGTCGCGAGCGCGATAGGCATGATGGTGATGATGGCGCTGGTGAGCAGTTCCCAGTTCTTTGTGTCGCCGATTGCGAGCACCGTGCTGTCCCTGTGAATCGGGAGGCCTATCCAAGCCGCTTCCTTCACCGCTGTGAAGTCACACAGTCCGCAGCAGGCGGCCACGATGTAGGAGCCGAGCACTCCGAGGAGAATCGGCACAATCTTGACCATTCCGCGTCCCCAGATGTTGCAGACCACGATGATTGCAATCGCGAGCAGCGCAATCCACCAGTTCGTCTGGCAGTTGCCTATCGCCGAACCGGAGAGAATCAGACCGATGCAGATGATAATCGGCCCAGTCACCACAGGAGGGAAGAACCTCATCACCTTCTTCGCCCCGAAGGCCGCGAACAGGCCGGCGAGCACGAAATACAAAAAACCTGCACAGGCGACGCCGATGCAGGCATAAGGCAGTGATTGTTCAGCAGAGAGTCCGAAGCCGCTTCCCATTTCTACTACCGAGAGGTAACCTCCGATGAAAGCGAAAGACGAACCTAAGAATGCGGGAACCTGTAACTTTGTGATGAGGTGGAAGATGAGAGTACCGATTCCTGCGAAGAGGAGGGTGGTGGAGACTGGCAGGCCTGTGATTGCAGGCACTAAGACGGTCGCGCCGAACATTGCAAACATGTGCTGTAACCCGAGAGTAAGCATCTTCGGTTTGCCCAATGTCCTTGCATCATAAACCGGTTGTTGATGGGTCTGTGATTTTGACATAAGTTGATAAGATTACTAACCGGGCTGCAAAGCTAAACACAATTTTCGGTTCTGCAAAATAAAAATGCCCTTGCTCCCTTACAATTTATCAACACGGCCATGTTGATAAAAACCGCTCCACAGGCCAATCTATTGAGGGATATGTGCAAAGCATGAGATATTCGGATGTCGGATGAAAAATAAATTTGTTAGAATGTGAAACATTGCTTAACTTTGCAGTCCTTTGGAAATAGGAAAAATAAATTACCTCAGATTGAGGTTTATTTTTGAATAGTGTTTGAATGTTAGTTTGCAGTAAAAGGGGTGTGTCCGGCGCTTCTCGTTGTTGTGCGCCGCTCCCGGGTTCTCGGATGAATCCGGCTCTTTTTGTTTCTGATAGTCTTCTGACCCCAATGGGGGGGGGTACTCATCTTAAAGAACATACACAGAGTAAGTTAGCTTGCCTTTCTGCACAGTTCCGTGGGGGGGGGAATCTTTAGGAT
>CAVBPI010000259.1:2058-2674 GCA_963596955.1 bacterium
CGGGACTCAGAAATCTGTTTCGGGTGACGTTTTCCACTGTTGCCCTGTTCTTCATTTCATCAATAGGCTGCGGCTCTCAGGACTTCGCGCTGAAATCAAATCTTCTGTATGACGTGACCACGACGTTCAACGCCGGGGTCGAGATGCGTGTTGCCCCGAGGTGGACCATCGACCTCTCCGGCAACCTCAATCCGTGGACATTCCGGGACGGTGCCCGTTTCAAGCACTGGATTGTGCAGCCCGAGGCGCGCCGCTGGTTCTGCGACGCATGGGCCGGCAGCTTCCTCGCGATGCATCTTGTCGGCGGACAGTTCAACATCGGCGGCATGGACACTGCTCTCAGGCTTCCAGGCACCGACTTCTCCTCCCTGCGCGACCGACGCTATCAAGGATGGATGTTCGGACTCGGAGCCGGCTACGGCTACGCCTTTGTCCTCGACGAGCACTGGAACTTCGAGCTTGAGGGAGGAATCGGCTGGGTCTATGCCGACTACGACACCTTCCGATGCGTGGGCTGCGGAAAGAAAATCGAAGAGAATCAGGGACATCACTACTTCGGTCCCACAAAGTTCGCCGTCAGTTTAGTCTATCTCTTTTAAACCCCTCCGACCATGAA
>CAVBPI010000259.1:2762-4163 GCA_963596955.1 bacterium
CCCGCGCCGTTCTCTTCACGCCCTGCTTTGCCGGCGAGGCTGACACACTCGCGCTGCCCTCCGTCGGAGTCTATGGGCGGCAGAGGTGGTTCTACTACCGCAGGATGGGCGACGGGATGATTTCCGGACACGACGAGAAGTCCCTCCGTGCCGGACGCGGGCTTTCCGAGTCGCTGCCATACATCGCCTGGGTCAGATACGAGCCGTGGATGGACAGCTGCTCGCTGATGCTCAGGACGAGGGAGTATGCCTGCTGCGGGGAGGCTGTCTCCGAGCGCATCGACAGTCTCGCCCGGCCGCTTCTCAGCACTCAGCCGCTTCTCGATGCTCCGTCGTCCGAGCCGGCGCCAGGCTCTGACTCTCAGGAACCTCTGACACCACCGCTTGTGCAGCCGCAGGACACGTCCCGGACTGCTCCGGAGGAAACGGAGGCAAGGCGCACATACGCCATCAGCGGCCGCGCCGACATCGACTTCCGGCTCAACCGTACCGAGGTCGATTTGACCTACGGCAACAACTTCCGGGAAATGGCGAAGATACACTCTACCATAGACTCGCTCCGCGCGGGCGAGGGAGTCACAGTGACGAAAATCCGGATTACGGGCTATGCCTCTCCGGAGGGCGGCTACAGGCGCAATGCCGACCTTGCCGCAAGGCGCACCGCCACAGTATGCGACTATGTACGGACGCTTTATGACTTCGCTCCCGGTGTCGTTGTGTCCTCTTCCGTTCCCGAGGACTGGGACGGCTTCGTGGCTTGGCTGGAGGGTTGCGACCTGCCTCATGCCGCGGAAATCCTTGCCGTGGCGCGGGACGCGAATATGGCTCCGGACGCGAAGGAAAAGCTGATTCGCCGCAATTGGCCGGAGGATGTTCGCTTTATCATAACGAAAGTCTTTCCGAAATTGCGGAGGACCGAGTATAGGATAGAATATATCATCGAACGGGTGGAAAAGGTCAGTACCGTTGATTCGGATGTAGAACGAAATAAACACAATCAATTATAAAACAAAAAATTATGAGAACAGACAGAATCATTCTGGCAGGGCTTGCGCTCACAGCGCTTGTCGCCTGCAACAAGGAAGCGGCTCCGACAGACGGCGGCGTTTTCAAGACCGACGAGGCGTACATGAACATACGCATCGCCTATGCTGATAAGGGACTGGCCACAAGGGGAACGGGTGATGCCACCAATCCGTTCTACTATGGCACGGCAGACGAGAACAGCGTCACTTCAGCCGACTTCTTCTTCTACAATGAGGACGGCTCATACGTCACTCATGTCAATCAGGCGGCAACCGGGACTGCGAACGGTGTCGATAGCGCTACCGGAGACAACATCGAATGGAAGGGCGACGGAACAGTAGTGCTCAAGGGGCTGAAATCCAAGAACTATCCTAA
>CAVBPI010000260.1:0-3661 GCA_963596955.1 bacterium
TGTGAATTTCAAATCCTCACAACCATAAGGTTGCTCCGGTGTTGAAATCCCCAGTGCGCCTTGCACTCCATCTTTTTATTTGATTTTACCATCTCAGTTTTATTATTAAGAAAAATTTTGGGAAGATTACATATTGAGTATGAGAAAGTTTGCAGTAAGCATATTATTTATCTCTCTGATTTGCTGTAGTTTATACGCGCAGCCGGGAGTGTTTGCGGTGCGGGAGGCGTCTCCTTCCGGGAGGCAGCTTACCATGGAGGAGGCGGTGCTCGGGAAAGGGCTGCGGGTGAAGTTCCCGAAGTTTGACTGGATGGAGCGGCACGCAGGCGCGGAAAGGGCCGTTAGCGAGAGGGTTGACGGGCTGTCGCGGATTACCGTTGACGGGAAGGTCATCGTGAAGGCGGAGAAACCCGGAATCGTCTATGGAGAGACGGTGAGCCGCAACGAGTTCGGGATTGAGGGCGGACTGTTCTGGTCTCCGGACAGTCTCCGTCTGGCATTCTACCGCAAGGACGAGACCCGCGTGACGGACTTTCCGCTGCTTGACATCACGACGCGCACCGGGACGCTGAGGACGATAAAGTATCCGATGGCCGGAATGGATTCGGAACTGATAAGCCTCGGGGTATATGACCTAAGGGACGGAAGCATAAGATATATGGACGTCACGGATTTTACAGAGGAACGCTATCTGACGAACATCAGCTGGACTCCGGACTCGAAGGAAATCCTGATTCAGGTGCTTGCCCGGAGCCAGAATGAAATGCACCTGAACCGCTACGACGCTGCCACCGGAAAGTACCTCGGAACCATACTGTCGGAAAAGAATGAAAGATATGTCGAGCCAAGCGACCCGGTCTGGTTCGTCATGGACGGCAAGGCGAAGGACGGGCGCTCCGCGACGCAGTTCATCTACCGCACGGACAACCGCGACGGATTCCGCAATCTCTATCTCTGCGGCATTGACGGCAAGGTCCAGCGCCTGACAAAAGTCGATGCGGACGTCGAGTACATAGCGAACGACGGGAAATGGGTCTATTACTACTCCTCGGAGGTCAGCCCGATTGAAAGGCACATATTCAAGACGCCACTGCACAGGAACGGCAAGGGGCAGTTCAGCGTGCCGGCAAAGTTCTCGGCGCTGAGGCTCACTTCGGAGCCCGGCTGGCACAGTGTCCTGAAAATGGAAGCGGACTGCAGCACAGTCTATGAAATGTACAGCAGCCTCAACGTTCCGCCGGTAGTGCAGAAGCTCGGAACTTCAGGAAAGGCCGGCAAGGACGGCCTCTGCAAGGTCAGCAAGGAGGTTCTTTTCCGTGCCGGCGACACGACCGAAGACTTAGGATTCTGCGAAATCGACCTCGGAACGGTGAAAAGCGCTGACGGCAGGTTCGACAACTACTACCGCCTCGTCAAGCCGAAGGATTTTGACCCGACGAAGAAATATCCCGTGATTCTCTATGTCTATGGCGGTCCGCACTCGCAGCTCGTCAACAACTCATGGCTGGGCCAGCTCCGCTATTGGGAGATGCTCATGGCCCAGCGCGGCTACCTCGTCTATGTTCAGGACAACCGAGGCACCCTCTACCGCGGAGCCGAGTTCGAAAAGGCCATCTGGAGGAACTGCGGCAAGGCCGAGATGGCGGACCAGATGGCTGGAATCGAGATGCTCAAAGGCCTGCCGTATGTCGATGCGGACAGAATAGGCGTGCACGGCTGGAGCTACGGAGGGTTCATGACCATATCGCTGATGACGACCTACCCCGACATTTTCAAGGTCGGCGTCGCCGGCGGCCCGGTGATTGACTGGAAATGGTATGAAGTGATGTACGGCGAAAGGTATATGGACAACCCGGCCGAAAATGCGGAGGGCTACGAAAGCACAAGCCTCATAGCCAAGGCCAAGAACCTCCAGGGCAAACTGCTCATCTGCCAGGGCGCCATTGACGACACCGTCGTGTGGGAGCACAGCCTCAGCTTCATCCAGAAGTGCATCGACCTTGAAATCCCCGTAGATTACTTCCCCTACCCCACAGCGAAACACAACGTCTTCGGCCGCAACCGAATTCATCTGATGGATAAGGTCACAGCCTACTTCGAGGATTATCTCAAGTGATTGCGAAGAGGACATTGATTTCAAAAGGAACCACCAAAAGTTTTTCAAACTTTCGGTCCCCCACGTGTGCGTGGACCAACACCTTTTGAAACCAATGCCCTCTTCTCCAACACATAATAAAGGGCTGGCAAGGAAATCCTTTACCAGCCCATTGCTCTATCAGCTGAGAAAGGAGGAACGACTACATCCTCTCAGGAAGTTTGATGCCCAGAATATCCATAGCCTTTGTCAAGACGCGCGCTATAAGTTCGATGAGGCGGAGGCGGAAGGCAAGGACGGCGGCGTTCTCCTCGCGCAGAATCGGGGTGTCGTGATAGTACTGGTTGAACTCCTTGGCGAGTTCGTAGGCGTAGTTCGCGACGATTGCAGGGGAATGAGCCTCGCCTGCCTCGGCTATCTTGTTCGGGAAGTTGTTGAGAATCTTCACGATGCGAACCTCCTTCGGGTTCAGTTCAACATTCTCGGGAGCGGAAGTCCAGTCGATACCCTGAGCCTTGGCCTTGCGGAGAATGGACTTGATTCTCGCATGGGTGTATTGGATGAAAGGGCCCGTGTTGCCGTTGAAGTCGATGCTCTCCTTGGGGTCGAAGAGCATGGTCTTGCGGGGATCTACCTTGATTATGAAGTACTTGAGAGCGCCGAGGGAAAGCATACGGAAGAGCTCGTCCTGTTCCTGTGGCGTCATGTCGTCAAGCTTGCCGAGTTCCAGCGAGGTCTCCTTGGCGGTGTTGTACATCTTCTCAAGGAGGTCGTCGGCATCAACCACGGTTCCCTCGCGGGACTTCATCTTGCCCTCCGGAAGCTCCACCATGCCGTATGAAAGATGATAGATGCTGTCGGCCCAGTCGAAGCCGAGCTTCTTGAGTATGAGCTTCAGAACCTGAAAATGATAGTTCTGCTCGTTGCCGACGACATAAATCAGCTCATCGAGGCTGTATTCCTCGAAACGCCGCTCGGCCGTGCCGAGATCCTGAGTCATATAGACGGATGTCCCGTCGCTTCTGAGGAGCAGCTTCTTGTCGAGCCCGTCCGCGGTGAGGTCGCACCATACGGAACCGTCATCGTGACGCTCGAATATTCCCATATCCAGCCCCTTCTGCACCAGAGCCTTGCCGAGCAGATAGGTCTGAGACTCGTAATATATTCTGTCAAAGGATATTCCCAAATCCGAATAGGTCTTGTCGAAGCCCTGATAGACCCAGGAATTCATCTTCTCCCACAGGGCACGCACCTCAGGATCGCCCTGCTCCCACTTGAGCAGCATCTCCTGCGCCTCCTTCAGGCTCGGAGCGTTCTTCTCGGCCTCTTCCTTGGACATTCCCCCGGCGACAAGTTCCTCGACCTCCTTCTTGTAGATGTCGTTGAACGCCACATAGCAGTCGCCTACAAGATGGTCGCCCTTCTTTCCGGAAGTCTCTGGAGTCTCGCCGTTCGCGGTCTTGAGCCATGCGAGCATGGACTTGCAGATGTGGATTCCGCGGTCGTTCACAAGATTGACCTTCAGCACCTTGTGGCCGTTAGCCTCCAGAAGGCGGGAAACCGACC
>CAVBPI010000260.1:3735-4160 GCA_963596955.1 bacterium
CATTTGAAAGGGAGACATTCAGGAAGCCCTTTACGGTGTTGAACCCGCCGACCTCAGGAACATTCTCAACCATCCACTGGCCTATCGCGTTGCCGGTCGCCTCCGGGGCGAGGTGCGACATCTTCAGAAGGGGAAACACGATCAGGGTGTAGTCGCCCTCGAACTCTTTCCTTGTAATCTGTACCTGAAGGAGCGAAGCCTCGACTTCCGCTCCCCACAACTGCCTCACAGCCTCGGCCGCACTGCCGGCGATAAGCTTTTCCGGTGTCAATATCATTTTATATACTTTTTTTCGTGAAACAAAACAAAATCACCTCATCTGAAGGCACGGCACATCGGTCGCCCACTCAAACGAAGTGAGAAAATTCTTTGGAACCCTATCCCAGATAGCCTTTCAGAAGCTTGCTCCGGGAATTGTTCTTGAG
>CAVBPI010000261.1:0-1774 GCA_963596955.1 bacterium
CTCCGGGCTGCGAGAACATGAAGGGCGTGATTCTTCAGGGACACATGGACATGGTGCCGCAGAAGAACGCCGACACCGTGCATGATTTTGAGAAAGACCCGATTGAGGCAGTAATCGACGGCGACTGGGTTCGCGCGAAGGGCACGACTCTCGGCGCGGACAACGGACTGGGCGTGGCAATGGCGCTTTCAGTTCTCGAATCCGACGACATCAAGCACGGTCCCCTCGAAGTTCTCGTGACGTTTGACGAGGAGACCGGGATGACAGGCGCGCAGGCTCTCAAGCCGGGCGTGCTCAAGGGCGAGATTCTCATCAACCTCGACTCGGAGACGGAGGGCGAGCTCTATGTCGGCTGTGCCGGCGGGCTGGACGCCTCCGCGTTTACGAAATATGTTCCGGAAGAGCCTGCCAAGGACTGGGAGTGCTGGTCACTGGCTGTAAAGGGCTTCAAGGGCGGACATTCCGGAATGGACATCATCCTTTACCGCGCCAACGCGAACAAGGTGATGGCACGGGTGCTCTATGCTCTCATCACCAAGGCAGACGTGAAGCTTCTTGACCTTGAGGGTGGCACGCTCCGGAACGCGATTCCGCGCGAGGCGTTTGCGACCGTCTATGTCCCAGAGGCAAAGGCGGCTGAGGCAAAGCGTGTCGCAGAGGAGACTTTCGCGGCAATCAGGACAGAGTATGCGACGACCGACCCTGACGCGCAGATGGTCTTTGAACCGTACAAGTGCAGGGAAGGGGAGTGCTGTGACCACGGCGAGTGCCTTTATGTTCCGGAGGAGGACGCGCTCCGCTTCGTGCGTGCAATCCTTGCCTGCCCTGACGGCGTGGAGAGGATGAGCAGCGACATCTCTGGACTTGTGGAGACTTCCAACAACCTTGCTGTTGTGAAGATAGAGAAGGGCGACTTCACGCTCAAGACCCTCATGAGGAGCTCCGTCGATTCCGCGAAGGAGGCTCTTGCCGAGAAGTTCGACGCGGTGTTCAAGCTCGCTGGAATTTCCACGGAATTCACCGGAGGCTATTCCGGCTGGGCTCCGAACCCTTCATCCGCGATTCTCGCCACGATGAAGAAGGTCTATCACGAGCTCTACGGCAAGGAACCGGCCGTGATGGCAATCCATGCCGGACTTGAGTGCGGCATTCTCAGCGGTGCCTACCCGCACTGGGACATGGTCTCATTCGGACCGACCCTCCTCAGCCCGCATTCTCCTGACGAGCGCGCCAACATCCCGTCGGTGGCCAAGGCCTGGGATTTCCTCAAGGCGGTGCTCGCGGCGATACCGGAGAAGTAGAAGAAAGATTCCTCACTTCGCTTGTCATTCCGAACGAAGTGAGGAATCTTTATATGAAATAATAACAAAAAGAAAACGATATGTTTAAAGGACAACCAAAGGGACTCTTTGCCCTTGCCCTCGCCAACACCGGAGAGCGTTTCGGCTACTACACGATGCTGGCGATTTTCCTCCTGTTCATTCAGGCCAAGTTCGGATTCAGTGCCGCTGTCTCCACTCAGATTTATTCGATATTCCTTGCCGCGGTCTATTTCATGCCGCTTTTCGGAGGCATTCTCGCCGACCGTATCGGTTATGGAAAGTGCGTGACGACCGGTATTGCCGTGATGTTCGTCGGCTACCTCTGCCTCGCCATCCCGACAGGACCTACCCTTGCCGGCAAGATTCTGATGTTCGGAGCGCTCGCTCTCATCGCCATAGGAACCGGTCTCTTCAAGGGGAATCTTCAGGTGATGGTCGGCAATCTCTACGAC
>CAVBPI010000261.1:1784-2770 GCA_963596955.1 bacterium
ACCCGAAATATTCCGCGAAGCGTGATTCCGCGTTCAGCCTTTTCTATATGGCAATCAACATCGGCGCAATGTTCGCCCCGTCAATGGCGAAGGCTGTGACGAACTTTTTCCTCGGCAAGTCCGGACTTGTCTATAACGCGAATGTTCCGGCGCTTGCACATCAGGTTCTCGACGGCAATCTTGAGAATGTGGAAAAGCTTCAGGACATAGCCTCGGGCATGACGGGCGCCGCAGGAATGGATGCGGCCACGTTCAGCCAGTTCTATATTGACAAGCTCTCCTCAGCCTACAGCTATGGTTTCGGAGTCGCCTGCATCTCGCTTGTGATTTCCGTGCTCATCTACTTCTGCTGCCGTTCATGGTTCAAACACGCCGACGTCAACGCGAAGCAGGCGAAGGCCGCGAATGTTTCCGAGCCGGAACTCACGCCGGAGCAGACCAAGAGCCGCATCACTGCGCTCCTCCTTGTTTTCGCCGTCGTGATTTTCTTCTGGATGGCATTCCACCAGAACGGTGCGACTATGACGCTCTTCGCAAGGGACTACACCGCAAGCACTGTCGAGGGATTCTCAAGAATCGGCTTCAACATCTGGAGCCTTGTTCTCATAGCGATTTCCATCTATACGCTTTTCGGAACTTTCCAGTCCGAGACAAAGAAAGGCAAGGGCATCTGCGGCGCCGTAACGCTTCTTCTCTGGGGCGGGGCATACGCGATTTATTCCGGTATGCCGGCTGTCGTGAACATCCTTCCTTCTGATTTCCAGCAGTTCAACCCGTTCTTCGTGGTGGCCTTGACTCCTGTTTCGCTCGCGATTTTCGGCGCTCTTGCAAGCAAGGGCAAGGAACCTTCAGCCCCGCGCAAGATTGGAATGGGAATGATTGTAGCGGCATTCGGCTTCGCAATCCTCACCTTCGCTTCTGCAGGGCTTGCCTCCCCTAAGGAACTCGGCGGTACGGTCAGCCCTGACCTCGTGTCTCCGAACTGG
>CAVBPI010000261.1:2907-4157 GCA_963596955.1 bacterium
ACTGCTCCTCTCGCCGATGGGTATCTCGTTCGTTTCCAAGGTGGCCCCGCCAAAGTACAAGGGTGCGATGATGGGATGCTGGTTCGCCGCCACCGCCCTCGGAAACTACCTCGTTTCCATCCCGGGACTCCTCTGGAGCCGCATTCCGCTCTGGGGCGTATGGACTCTTCTTATCGTCCTCTGTCTCCTTTCAGCCCTGTTCATTTTCTCTATAATGAAGAAATTGGAAGCCGCCACAAAATAAAGTTTGCGGGATAGAATAAAAAATCGTATATTTGCAGCCCATTTGTGGAAAGCCGTGCCTACTGCGGCTCCGCGATGGACTGCAAATTATTTATTAACATTTAGTTACAAACAAAATGATCAAACAGTACGAAACCGTTTTCATTGCAACTCCCGTTTTGTCTGATGTTCAGATGAAGGAAGCGGTTGCCAAGTACACCGGATTCATCAAAGAGAATGGTGGTGAAATCGTGTACGAAGAGGACTGGGGTCTCCGTCAGCTGGCTTATCCTATCCAGAAGAGGACTTCAGGTTTCTATTATCTCATCGAGTTCAAGGCTGAGCCTTCACTGATTGCGAACCTTGAGACACAGTATCGCCGTGACGAGCGCGTAATCCGTTTCCTCACGTTCGCGATGGACAAGCACGCCGTTGCTTATGCGGAGAAGAGAAGGGCAAACAAGGCAGCTAAAAAGGAGGAATAGACCATGGCACAGAACAATGAAATACGTTATCTCAACCCTCCTACAGTAGAGGTGAGAAAGAAGAAGTACTGCCGTTTCAAGAAGGCAGGCATCAAGTATGTTGACTACAAGGACGCTGAGTTTCTCAAGAAGTTCCTCAACGAGCAGGGCAAGATTCTCCCTCGCCGCATCACCGGAACTTCACTCAAGTTCCAGAGGAAGGTGGCTCAGGCAGTGAAGCGTGCGCGTCACCTTGCGCTTCTCCCATACGTTACGGATCTTATGAAATAATAGGAGGACAGCAATATGGAAATTATCTTGAAGAAGGATGTGACCAACCTCGGTCACGCTGACGACATCGTCAAAGTGAAGACAGGATATGCTGTCAACTACCTCATCCCTCAGGGATATGCAACTCTCGCAACCGAGTCGGCGAAGAAGGTTCACGCTGAGAATCTTCGCCAGAGGGCTCACAAGGAGGCTAAGTTCCGCGCTGACGCTGAGGCTCTCGCAGCCAAGCTTGCCGAGGTTGTCGTGAAGGTAGCCGCAAAGGTGAGCGAGTCC
>CAVBPI010000262.1:0-1537 GCA_963596955.1 bacterium
CAGAATCGGTATCACCCGTGGTTGGGACTCTAACTGGTGTGGTGGTAACTATGCGGAGAAAATCGCCGAGGACTACAAGATCCGCAAGTATCTTGAGAGCCGTCTCGCGAAGGCAAGCCTCTCCAAGATTGTAATCGAGAGGACCCTCAAGCTCATCACCGTGACAATTCACGCGGCAAGACCGGGTGTCATCATCGGTAAGGGCGGCACAGCGGTTGACCAGCTCAAGGAAGAGCTCAAGAAGGTGACTTCAAAGGATGTTCAGATTAACATCTATGAGGTCAAGAAGCCTGAGATTGACGCTCACATCGTGGCTGATTCAATCGCACGTCAGATTGAGGGCCGTGTTTCCTATCGTCGTGCAATCAAGATGGCCATCGCTTCCACCATGCGTGTCGGAGCCGAGGGCATCAAGATTCAGATCAGCGGCCGTGTGGGCGGCGCCGAGATGGCAAGAAGCGAGATGATTAAGGAAGGCCGTACACCGCTTCACACGTTCCGTGCGGACATCGACTACGCGCTTGCAGAGGCTCACACTAAGGTGGGTGTCCTCGGAGTGAAGGTCTGGATCTGCAACGGTGAGGTCTATGGCAAGAAAGACCTTTCTCCAAACGCAGGCATCGCAGCTCAGCAGGCTCAGGGCAACTCCAGCCGTGGCGGCGAGCGTCGCGGAGGCCGCGGAGACCGCAGGGATCGTCGTGATCGTCGCGACCGCAAGTAATACGGAGCGAAGAAAAAGCGACCTGCTTCGTTGCATGTGAATTTCAAATCCTCACAACCGGGAGGTTGCTCCGGTTTGAAATCCCCAGTGCGCCTTGCATCTCATCTTTTTCTTCATCTCCTAATTTCAGGTATTTGAAAAGAAGCCGATTGGAATATCCAGTCGGCTTCTTTTTTTTCTGCATGACTGATTGTTGGTTTTGAACTGCTTTAGAGGCTTTTGGGGGAGGGGCTGTGACCAGACTTTGGGGATTTGAGGCCTTATTCCTTGCTAAGGCCGGATTTGACTTTGGCGGCGAGGGATTTGCCGATGAGGGCGGCGATGTCCTCCTCCGAGGCGGCGGCGATGCGGGCGACGGAGCCGAAATGCAGGATTAGGCGCTGTTCGGTCTTGGGACCCACGCCGGGGATTTTGCTGAGGGCGGACTCGACCTGGGCCTTGCTGCGGAGGTTGCGGTGGAAGGTGATGCCGAAGCGGTGCGCCTCGTCGCGAATCTGGCGCAGGACCTTGGATGCCTGCGAGTTCATGTCGAGGAAAAGCGGATAGGGGTCTCCGACGCGGATGACTTCCTCCAGCCTCTTGGCAAGCCCGATTACCATCAGCTTGTCAGTAAGCCCCAACTCGTACAGAGCCTCGTAGGCCGACGAGAGCTGTCCCTTTCCGCCGTCTATGACAATCAGCTGCGGGAGGTCGTCCGGGGCCTCGGCGAGCATCCTCGAATAGCGCCTGTTCACGACTTCCTTCATCGACGCGAAGTCGTTCGCCCCGACCACCGTCTTTATCTTGAAGTGCCTGTAGTCCTTCTTTGACGGAGCC
>CAVBPI010000262.1:1547-4154 GCA_963596955.1 bacterium
AACACCGTGCAGGAGGCCACCGGGTTCGTCCCCTGGATGTTCGAGTTGTCGAAGCACTCGATGTGGCGCGGCAGCTCCTTCATCCCGAGCGCGTCGCGAAGTTCCTCCATGACCTTCATCTTAAAGTTATCCGGGTCGGTGTGCTCACGCTGCTTCATGGCGTTGAACCTCATCTCCTTGGCGTTCTTCGCGCTCAGCTCCAGCAGCGCCAGCTTGTCGCCGCGCACCGGAATCCGGAACTCCACGCCCTCAATCTCCACGTCCGGCAGGAACGGCACGATGACCTTGTGCGAAAGCCGTCCGAACTTGGTCTCAATCTCCCCGATGAATGTCCCGAGCACCGTTTCCTGAGCCTCCTCGATGTTCATCTTGAATCCGAGGTTAAGCGACTGCACCACCGCGCCATCGACGACTCTCATGAAATTTCCGAAGGCCTCCCCGGGGTCAATCACGAGTGAGAATACGTCGTAGCTTCCAGGCATTGTGCTCTGGATTAGCGACTTGCTGTAGTGCTTGTCGAGCGCCTGCATCTTCACCTTATATTCCTGCGCCGCCTCGAAGTCCATCCTCTCCGCCGCCTCGGTCATCAGTTCGCGGTAGTGCGCAATCATCTCGCGCCCGCCTCCGCGCAGCAGCCTCACGACCTCCTCGATGTTGTCGCCGTATTCCTTCTGCGAGATGCCCCCGCAGCAGCATCCCCGGCATCTCCCGATGTGGAAGTTCAGGCAGGGGCGCGTCTTGCCCCGCAGAATCGACTCCGAGGTAATCTTGTTGTTGCAGGTGCGTATGGGGTAGATGTCGTGAAACAAATCGACAAGCGTCCTGGCGTGCATCACGCTTGAATAGGGTCCGAAATAGCGCGAGCCGTCCCGCACGAGCCTTCGAGTGAGAAAGACTTTCGGGAACTCGTCATTGCTCACGCATATCCACGGATAGGTTTTCGAGTCCTTGAGGAGTATGTTGTATTTCGGCTTATACTGCTTTATGAGGTTGTTTTCCAGCAGCAGCGCGTCGGCCTCGGTCTCCACTACCGAATACTGAGCGTCGGCAATCTTCGAGACCATTATCGCCGTCTTGCGCGTGAGCCTTTCCGGCGGTACGAAATACTGTGCCACCCTCTTGTGCAGGTCCTTTGCCTTCCCGACATAAATCACGTTTCCCTCAGCGTCGTAGTAGCGATATACGCCAGGCTGATGCGGAAACAGCGCAATTTTTTCCCGAACCGTCATGATTCCTTCCTCCCAAGCCTGCGCCAGCTGATGAGCCCGTTCACGGAATTCATGAGATAGAAGACGTACATTATCAGCGTAGGCACGGAGTGTTCCGTCCCCTTTGCCACAAAGACAGACCACATTATCACCGTAAAGACATTAAAGACAATCCACAGCCACCACTGCTCCACGAACGCCAGCGTCATCAGGGCCTGCGCGGCGATGCAGAGAACCGTCGTGAATGCGTCAATCCATGGCTGCTCGGCTCCTAAGTGCCTCAGTATGAACGCAAGTCCCACCGTCAGCGCCGCGATGCCTACGCCAATCAGGACGCGCATCCTGTCCGAGAGCCTGCGTGAGGTCACGGCATTCTCCGCGTCCGTCCCTGTTCCAGCGCCTCGGCGGCTCCACTGCCACCACCCGATGAACTGCATAGGAAAGTAGTACAGCGCATTCACTGCCGCGTTCCCGTAGGCCGTCGATTTCCACGAAATGTAGGCATAGAGGCTTACCTGAACGATTCCGAACACATAGTTCCAGATGCTGCCCTTGGCCGCGAGCACGACGCATATTATCCCCGCGACCGCAGCGGTGAATCCGAGGCCGTCAAAGCCGGAGGATGCCGTCATGACCGAATACACGACGTTGCAGCCGACGACTCCGAGAATCAGAAACCAGTCGAAGCCTCCGAGTATATGTTTTCCTTTCATATATTCACTTACATTTATCGCGGCAAAGTTATGAAATCTTCAAAAATAACTTGCCTTTTTCTACATCTTATCCCCTCTCCCCGCCGATTTCCTGTTCTTTCCGGCTCCTTCGGAATCCAGTCCTGACGCGCTCGGAGTGCTGTTTTGGCGGTTTAATATTTTTTTTCTAACTTTGCCAAGATTTCACGGCGGGGAACAGCCGCACGGAATCAGCGAAAACATACGGAAATTGTAAGAACAAATAATAACTTAAAAGAATCAATTATGTCCACAATTGCAGAAGAAGTAAAGGCTATCATCGTTGACAAGCTCGGCGTTGAACCGTCTGAGGTTACCGATAGCGCAAACTTCACCAATGATCTTGGCGCTGACTCTCTTGACAGCGTCGATCTTATCATGGCTCTTGAAAACAAGTTCGATCTTGAACCGGATGATGAGGCAGAAGGCAAGATAGCAACAGTTGCCGATGCAATCGCTTATGTCGAGAAGAAAGTGGCTGAGAAATCAGGCAAATAATCTTCGCAGACACGAAATTAAAAAACGGACGCTCAAATTTGAACGTCCGTTTTTTTTTGTTATTTTTCCACTATTATAAAAAACTGAAAGAAAGGGGATGCATAAAAGGATGGGATGCAAGGCGCACTGGGGATTTCAACACCGGAGCAACCTTATGGTTGTGAGGATTT
>CAVBPI010000263.1:0-4136 GCA_963596955.1 bacterium
GTGTTGTTTTGGGACTGCAAAGATAGACAAAATCCTTCGTTATGCAAAAAAAATGTTATTTTTGTATGATTATTATTTGAAAACACGGATTCCCGTTGCGGAATACCTCAAAATCAATGGTTATGGGGCGTGAAATAAAATTCTCCCTTGTCTATAGGGATATGTGGCAGTCGTCGGGAAAATATGTCCCGAAGGCGGAACAGTTGGTGAGGGTGGCACAGCCTATCATCGACATGGGCTGCTTCGACCGCGTCGAGACCAACGGCGGGGCGTTCGAGCAGGTAAATCTCCTCTTCGGCGAGAATCCGAACAGGGCGGTGCGCGAGTGGACGGCTCCGTTCAACAGGGCCGGGATTCAGACCCATATGCTCGAAAGGGGGCTCAACGGACTGAGGATGAACCCGGTTCCGGCCGACGTCCGCGAACTGATGTATAAGGTGAAGAAGGTGCAGGGCACGGACATATCCCGTTCGTTCTGCGGACTCAACGACCACCGCAACCTCCGGCTCAGCGTCGAATATGCCAAGAAGGCGGGAATGGTTTCGCAGGTCGCCCTGAGCATCACCCATTCTCCCGTCCACACCGTCGAATACTATATGGACGTCGTCCGCAGGGTCGTGGAATATGGGGCCGACGAGATATGTCTCAAGGATATGGCCGGAATCGGAAGGCCTACCGCCCTCGCAGAGCTCACGCGCGAGATAAAGAAGGCATATCCGCACATTCTCGTCCAGTATCACGGACACAGCGGTCCGGGCTTCTCTCCGGCGTCGATGCTTGAAGTGGCGCGCGCCGGCGCTGACTACCTTGACGTCGCCGTCGAACCGCTCTCGTGGGGAAAGGTGCATCCGGACGTGATTACGGTCCGCGAGATGCTGCGCGCCGACGGCTTCACCGTCAAGGACCTGAACATGGACGCCTATATGGAGGTGCGCTCGCTCACTCAGTCGTTCATCGACGACTTTCTCGGCTACTGGATAGACCCGAACAACTCGCGCCTGAGCTCGCTGCTTGTCGGCTGCGGGCTTCCGGGCGGGATGATGGGCTCGATGATGTCCGACCTCAAGGGCTTCCAGGATGCAATCAACGCAACGCTCCGGGCGCAGTCGAAGCCGGAACTGAGCATAGACAACCTCATGGTGCGGCTCTTCCGCGAGGTCGAGTATGTCTGGCCGCGGCTCGGCTACCCGCCGCTCGTGACCCCGTTCAGCCAGTATGTCAAGAACACCGCGCTGATGAACCTCCTCGACTCGTTCAAGGGGCGTCCGCGCTGGTCTTCGATTGACAAGGACACGTGGAACATGATTCTCGGCAAGATGGGACGGCTTCCGGGTCCGCTTGCTCCTGAAATCGTTGAGCTCGCCGCGTCAAAGGGGCTGGAGTTCTACACGGGCAACCCTCAGGACGCCTTCCCGGACGCCCTTCCGGAGTTCCGCCGGATGATGGCCGACGAGGGCTGGGACGAGGGGCAGGACAGCGAGGAACTCTTCGAGTTCGCTATGCACGAGAGACAGTACCGGGATTACCGCTCGGGTGTAGCCAAGGAACGCTTCGAGGCGGAGCTTGAGTCGAGAAAGGCCGTTGCCGGGGCTCCGATTGTGGTGACGAGGCCTGTCGTGGAGATGCCTAAGTTCGACATCGACGCCCTCCTGAAGCGCTGGCCGGACGCGAAGCCGCTCCAGTCGCCGGTCAAGGGCCGGATGCTCTGGCAGATTGATGTTGACGACAAATCGACTGCTCCTGCGGAAGGCACTCCGGTCAGGGCGGGGGAGGCCGCCGGATATGTCCAGGCCTACTACGGCATCGAGGAAGTCATTCCAGCGACGGATGGCAGAATTGTTGCAGTCACCGCGGCCCAGGGCGCGAAGGTCGAGAAAGGCGAAATCGTGGCCCTTTATATATAAAGGAATTAAAGTGTTGTCCGTGTCATTCGGCGGCTAAAAATATGATGCAGGTTATTTAAAAGGATTCTAAACATATAAAACGAGTAAGATAATGAAAATCAGCAAAATCGTTGCGCTGGCTCTGCTTGCCTGCGCGTCATTTACCTCCTGTCTAAAAAGCGAATACCGTGTCAGCGGCTATGTTTGGCTTGCAGATGTCGTCGATGAGACGCATCTCCGTGCGGACGGGAACATTATGTACAACATCGTCGAAAATGCCGCGGACGCCGACTTCGTCAAGTGCCGTCGTCTCATCATAAACTGCGACCTTCTGACCGCCGCTGATGCCGACGGCCGGCAGGACATAAAGCTGAACGCCTACAATGAAGTTGAGGTTAAGGAATGCGTGTCGTCTGAGAGCGAGGCTGTAGCCGGATTCGGACGCGACTCCGTCTATATCGCGGAAAACGGGCGCTTCGGGACTTCCAACGGCGAGAACCAGTATATGACCCTGTTTGTCAGCGTCCCGAAAATCAAGGACAGCGAGACGGTGCACGACCTCGAACTTGTGTTCGACAAAAGCAGCAACTCGCAGGAAGTCCGCTTCATCCTCTATCACAATGCCAACGGCGATGTCATAACGAAGGAAACTCCGGACGACAAGAAATCATCCGACAACTTCTACATCAGCTTCACAGTGCAGGATTTCCTCAAGAACATAGACCTCACAAACTCCACCCGCTTCACCTTCACCACCGCCTTTGACCAAGCCAAGGAAGAGAACAAACAGTGATTCAATCATCTTGGCCCCCTAAGATATTTTCGAAAAAAATTCAAAAAAAATGACGGAGCCAGTCCCGTTCTAAAAAAGCTTAGGGAAAGGGGATGAAGAAAAAGATGAGATGCAAGGCGCACAAAGCCCTCGAAACCGGAGCAACCTTGTTGGTTGTGAGGATTTCGAGGGCTTTTGCAACGAAGCAGGTCGCTTTTTCTTCGCCCCGTCATCTTTTCTTGGTGGGGTGACCGACAATTTGAATGTCAATGTAGTCAACCTTGTAACCCTTAAACCGTTTCTTTGAGAGCTTTTCAAGCAGTTCGCTGATGACCTTGTCCTCCGAAATGTCGCGGAATGTATTGTTCTCGATGTCGTAGAAATGCGCGTGCTCGAACGTGTTGAGGTCGAAGAACATCTTGTTGTTCGCGCTGAGGCGATGCCGGTATATCCCGAGCTTCGCGAACTCCGAAAGAATGTTATATACTGAAGCGACGGTAATCTTCGTGTTGCCGTCGTTCTCGATTTCATTTGCAACCATGTCCGCCGAAGCGTGCCCCAGCCTTTGCATTGCCTTATGTACCGCAATTCTCTGCGGAGTCGCCTTGAGCGCATTTTTCTTCAAAACTGCAATGAAACTCTCGGGCGCGTTCAGCTCTAAATTTGTCATCTGTTCTTTCTTAAAGTACTGTCTAACATGGTGGCGGATTTTCCCGCCGTCCATACAAACGATTTTCCAAAGTTATCGAAAATTCATGTCTTTCGCAAATTTTTGATGCGTTCAAAGAAATTTGTTAATTTTGCAGGATTTGAAACAGATGATTATGGAAAAGACGAAATGCCTCATAATAGGCGGGGGACCGGCGGGCTACACTGCTGCGATTTATGCGTCCCGCGCCAACCTCGCGCCGGTGCTCTATGAGGGAGCGCAGCCGGGAGGACAGCTTACCACAACCACCGACATAGAGAACTACCCCGGCTTCGAGAACGGAATCGGCGGGCAGAAGCTGATGGCGGCGATGCGTGCCCAGGCAGTGCGTCTCGGGGCGGACATCCGGCTTGGAACCATTTCCGACGTGGATTTCTCGTGCCGGCCGCTGAAAGTGAAGATTGACGGGGCAGCCGAGCTGAAGGCCGAGACCGTAATTATTGCCACGGGGGCGACCGCAAAATACCTCGGACTACCGTCGGAGACGAAATACCGCGGAATGGGCGTTTCGGCCTGTGCTACCTGCGACGGGTTCTTCTACAGGAAGAAGGTCGTTGCGGTCGTGGGCGGCGGAGACACGGCGTGCGAGGAGGCAAGCTATCTCGCGGGGCTGTGCAGCAAGGTCTATATGATTGTGCGGCGCGATGTGCTTCGTGCCTCCGAGGCCATGCAGAGGCGCGTGCTTGAAGCAGAAAACATAGAAATCCTGTGGAACTGCAACACGCAGGAGGTGCTCGGCGACGACTTCGGTGTCACGGGTGCGCGTCTTGTC
>CAVBPI010000264.1:0-3262 GCA_963596955.1 bacterium
GATGCCGTCATCGAAAGACACGAATGTCATATTCTGCTGCGAGGCGGCGTTCACCGGGCAGCTGCTCAGCACATTCTCGCATATGAATATCGCCGGGAATCATGTGAGTGACGGCAAATATTTCAGTGGATATAATTGCCGGCCAAACACCGGCGGCTTCACATACGACGGTGAGAGATGGCGGTTCTTTTTAAGCAATCATAAGGCGAATCTAATGAAGGCAGCACAAAGCGGAGGAATGGGCTTTGAGCAAAACATGGTCATATTCGGAGGCGTGAGGCAACCATTATTTCGTAAGGCCGGCTCATCATTCGCATACAGAACTCTTTGCGAACTGGATGGAGAGCTGTGTATCATAGATTCCAAGGATGCTGTGCGCTATGACGAATATGGCGGAAGGCTTTTAAAACTGGGTGTTCATAACGCCCTGTACCTTGACATGGGCCCCGGGTGGAACTATACCTTCTATCGGACAAACGACGGGTCGCTTCACACCCTGCACACTCCGCCGGCTCCCGGATATGACTATCGCACGAATTGGATAACTTTCTATAAATCAAGATGAAAGTAAAACGAGAGTTGCCGGAGTTTACCTTTTGAGGTTTTTGACATTGAGATAAGACAACAATATCGCAATCAGATAAATTCGTTATTTTTGCAGAACATTTAAAACAAATAACAACTTACCGAATGGAAACAAACATTTCAGAAAAACTGCATATTTGCAGGAACTGCAAGAACAGGAAATTTGACCAAGCTACTGGTGTTGTATGCGGATTGACAGGCAGCAAGCCTGCGTTTGAGGAAAATTGTCCGGATTATGTCGCGGATGAGGCGGCAATTGAAATCGGCAGAGAGCGAGAAAAAGAGCTGAGTGGCCGGGAATCAGGAATCAGAGGTTGGCTGGCATTCTTCATCTGGGTCGGGGTTGTCGGCGGTGCAGTAGGATCCGTTCTTATCGGAATCAAATCGTTGAGCGGCAATACATTCGGGCTGGCATTCTCAGTCGTGTATGGGGTTCTGCTGTTTGTCCTTGCATTGACAGCCGTGCTGACCTGCATAGCATTTTACCGCCGAAGTTCCAACGCAGTGTCGCTGGCAAAGACATACATTGCAATGATTGCACTGGATGGAATATCCTCCGCAATTATTTGCATACTGGCCAAAGATACATCCGGAATCGCTCTGGCATTCAGGCAATTATTCTGGGCTATCATTTGGTACTCGTTCCTAATCAAATCACAGAATGTTCGGTCCCTGATTCCTGAGGACAGACGAAAGTGGGGCATAACGGAGAAAATTCTCCTTTCCATATATGTGGTAATAGAAATTCTTTTTGTCGGAGGCTGCGCGTATATGGCAAAATCCGAAAACCCGAAAAACCTGTTCTATAAAGACTATGTATATCTGGACTCTGCAATCAGTGAAGCACAGACAGGTCTTCCGATGGACTGCGGCGACGGAGTTCTACTGACCGGAATTAAAAAGGATGGGAATTACACGGTTGTCTTCGAATACATGCTGACCGATGTTGACAGTAGGATTCAGGCTGTGGATGCCATACGCGCAAAATCTGTTATAGGGAAATACTCGTATTTATCCGCCCTCAAAGATGATGACGACAACTTCACCGAAATGTGTTTCAAACTAGGCAGAAACCTTGATTTCCGATATTTTGACAAGTTCAAAACATTTATCTGTTCATACTCTGTTTCACCTGAGGAATACTATTATTCGAAGAATTTAGATGACGGCAAGTGGATTTGCCCGAAGGATGTCCTTGAGGAGCAGATTGCTAAGGAAAAAACGACGTATCCGTCAGCATTTTCATCAGATTCCGAATATGCTGACGTGACATTGAGCGACGATAATAAGGAATTGGTCTATGAAATCAGGCTCAGTCCTATGGCTCAGGACGAACTGCTTACAATCACGAGTTCGGATTTGCTGAACTATACGACAGAGAATTGGGAGAACAACACCAGTCCCCTGCGCGAACTTGCCGAGATGGACGGGCTCATAATCACGTATCATTTCACCAATTCCACAGGGGCTGATTTCCGCACAATCAAGGTCGGCCCGGAGACATATTCTCAGCTGTAATGTTTACCTTTTGAGGTTTTTGACATATATATATTAGACAGCAATGTCGCTGGGTGTTAATAAAGAATACTATGGATGAAGAAAAACAGGGCACGAAAGGTACGAGAATGGAAATGTCACTTGAGATATAATACAATAACAAACATAAAACCATGAAAAAGAACATCTTACTCATTGCAGCGACGGCACTTTTGGCGTGCTCGTGCGCTTCGACGTATTATCAGATTGCGACCGTGGGGTCGGAGAAGGGGCAGTTGAACAAGAGCGACAACCTCGTTTTCAACGACGGGGACTATGTGATTGTCTATGATTTCTGGGCGCACGCCGGAACTGTGTCATTCACATTCTTCAATAACTCGGACAAGGATGTCTATATCGACATGACAAAGTCGTTCCTTCTGGTCAATGGAATGACGAACGACTACTACAAGAACAGGGTCTGGACTACAGGCAGGGGCTACACGAGGTCCGCAGGGAAGAGTTCGTCAATAGGCTTCAGTTCCAGCGTCGGAGCCAGCGCATCCGCAGCCGTTGCGGGGGAACTCTATTTCTACCCGGGAATTTACGGTTCTGTCGGAGGGAGCTATTCCGCAAGCAATTCTGTCGCCGCAAACAATGCGGTCACTTCAGGCAGTGCCGTTTCCTCATCATCGTCTCTTGAAGTCAGAGAAAAGGAAGGCGTATGGGTACCGGCCGGGGCATCGCGTCATTTCGCGGAGTTCTCGATGATGGACTCGCCGTACCGCAGGTGCTCATTCAACAGATTCCCGTCAAGGACATCGTCATTGAGCTTTGACGAGACCGACACGCCTTATTACTACACGAATACTCTCACCGTCGTTTCCGACGGAATTGAGAAGAAAGTCGAGACATCTTTCTACATCAAGAACCTGATGAATGCGGCAGAGAGCGAAATCGTGAAATATGACGCCCCGACGGATTGCTCAGGACGGATTATCGGAAGCCGTCAGCCTATAATTGCTGTCGGTGGAGCCAACAAATTTTACCTAAGATATTACGATGACGGATGCGGTGACGACAGGGTAAATGGCAAAGATGACGGAAGTTCCGCAAGCGCCGGCAAGCACTTCACGGTCACTAGTTCAGAAGGCATCTATCAGCTGGTCTCCATAACGGATCCGACTGTCTCATACAATTT
>CAVBPI010000264.1:3272-4128 GCA_963596955.1 bacterium
GCGAGGCAATCGCCGCCCCGTTTGTCATCTGCATCGAGGGAAAGGAGCCGGGGGCCATCAAGGTGGAATAATGAGTCTAACTATCTAAATTATAACAATATGAATCTTCGAGAATTTAGAGAAGAACAAATGAATTTAATAATTCGTTCCGCAAAACTGGAATACTGCAGGAAATGTAGGAACGGGAAATTTGACAAGGCCACGGGCATAGTCTGCGGACTGACTGGTGCAAAACCGCAATTTGAAGAGACTTGTCCGGATTATGTCGCTGATAAAGCATTGATTGAGGTTGAGAAAGAACGGGAGAAGGGACTGGGACTGTCCAACACTGAGTGGGAGGATAAATGCAAGACCTCATTGATGACATATATCACTGTTGGATTCTGCGTCGCCGTGGTGGCAGGAATGGTTCTGGTGGATTTCCTGATAGGTCCTGGAATCGTATCTGCCATTCAACTGTTCTTGCTTGCGTTGATGGCAGCATTGACTGGTGTTGCATTTTATAAGCACTATCTGAATGCCACATCATTGGCAAAATCTTATATGGTGATGGCCATTCTTAATGCAATATTCTCTACGGTTATGGTTGCATATGTGATAAAAGAGTCCGAAGCCACGAATGTTTTAGGAATGACAATATTTGTCATAATCGAAATCATTTTGGCCGGATACTGCATATACACCTATCTGAAAAAGTCAGACAAGGGATGTTTGAATTCTGAAATCAAGGCAATACAGAGCGGGTTGGTCGAACATCCGGTTGCCTGCGGTGACGGAGTCTTGTATATAGGCATCAAAAAGGACGGACCACAAACTTTGGTGTATGAATACATTGTGACAGATGAATGGTACAAGA
>CAVBPI010000265.1:0-3333 GCA_963596955.1 bacterium
TGCCGAGGGAGTCTGTGCGTATGTGGATGAAATTTACCGGCTGACAGAGGAGGTTCCGCTGTTCTATCTTAAGGAAGCCGACGGCAGCATCCCCTTGCATTCTGAAAAGTTTACATGGCCTGCAGACCGGCTGATTGCTCACTATGTGGCTGATCCGAAGTTGCGGGAAGTCCTGGCATATCTTAATCCTCTCTATGGCGGCATAGCTGGACATACGCCTGCTTATGTCCATGCCCTTATCAATGTCTTGTACATCAACGGCGCGTCAAGATTCGTGGCAGGCAGCCAGCAGTTGGCCGATGCTCTTAAGTGCGTCATTGAGGCATACGGCGGCAAGGTTTCTGCAAATGCGGAAGTGATCAGCGCATCGATGTCCGGCAAGAGCATTGACGGCCTCTTTACGGCTGACGGCAAGGAATACTCCGCAGACTGGTATGTCTCGTCCATACATCCGACGGCTCTCCTGAAGATCCTTCCGGAAAGGACATTCCCCGCAGGCTTTGTGAAAAGGCTTCGTGAAATCCCTGTCTCGTATTCGGCGTTTTCGCTTTTCATAGTCCTCAAGCCCGGCAAGTTTCCGTACATAGACCATACGTGCTATTATATGGAGGATTACGGCAGCATCTGGACGCAGCATGAGGCGAGTCCCGAAGAATGGCCTAAGGGCTTTATGTACATGACACCCCCTGATGACAACCAGAGGGAATATGCCAGCCGTTTGCTGGTCCATTGCATAATGGATTATTCGGAAGTTAGGCAATGGGAGAAAACAAGGGTCGGCAAGCGCGGCCTCAAATACAAGCAATGGAAAGAGGATGCTGTCGAGAAAGTTACAGCCCGGCTTGAAAGGCTGTTCCCCGGCATACGGAAGCAGATCGCGGCAGTCTATGCCGCCTCGCCTCTGACGATCCGTGACTATTACGGCACGGCATGCGGGGCGATATTCGGCAACAGGAAGGATTGCGAAAACCTCGTTTTTTCGCAGTTGCCGGTATATACGAAAGTGCGGAATTTGCTCCTGACAGGGCAGAACGTCAATCTGCACGGCATTTGCGGCGTGCCGCTCACTGCAATTAATACGGCGGAGGCTATTCTCGGATTGAACAACCTCGTAAGGGATATAAATAATGCCAATTCGTAAATTCAGATTTGTCATACTGAGCCTGTGTTTCTTGTTGTCTTTGGAGAATTTTGCAGAGACAGGGTTCAATATATGGGAAGGGACTGTGTGCCGTGCCGAGGCGAAACTTACTCCGTATCTTGCGGAAGGCGGCGACAGCGTTGCTGTAATAGGTTGTCCGGGCGGCAGTTATTTTTGGCTTGACAAAGCCACAGAGGGGGAGTGTGTGGCCAGATGGCTTCAGAAGGCCGGTATTTCGGCGTTTGTGCTTGAATACAGAGTCGGTGGAGTGTTGGCTTTCATAACGCATTGCCGGCTGTTGTTTAGAGGCAACCGTTACCCGGACATGCTTCAGGATGTGCAGCGCAGCGTTCAGCTTGTGCGTGAGAATGCGGGGACTTTCGGCATAAATCCCCGTAGGGTAGGCGTAATGGGTTTCTCTGCCGGCGGGCATCTCGCAATTATGGCCGGGGAATTTTTCGACTCTGGCGTTTTGGAACTGGCCGGAGTGACACCGTCAGTCTCACTGAAGCCTGATTTCATTGTTCCTGTTTATCCGGTGGTCACGCTCAATAAGAAGCCGGCACATAAAAGGTCGCGCAGGGGAATGCTCGGCGAATGGAAATCCATAAGCAGTGAGATGAAGGATTCTCTTTCGCTTGAAGAACATGTGCGCAACGATATGCCGCCAGTATTTCTTGTGAACTGCAAGGATGATCCGGTTGTGGACTACCGCAATTCCGAATTGTTGGATTCGGCATTGACATCACACGGCGTGCCGCACCGGTATTTCCAATTCAAAGCCGGAGGTCATGGCTTTGGCGCAGACGGAGGAAGGACCACGAAAGAGGCCATCCGATGGAAAGAACTGTTCGTTAATTGGTTGAATGAATTATTTGAATGAAAACTGAGTATATGCAAGACATAGAATTCCGCCCTGCGGAGGAGATTGCCGAGTTCCAGAACGGCAAGCTCCGGGATGCTTTGAAGTATCTTTCGGAACATTCGCCGTTCTATCAGAAGCTGTTTGCAGCCTGCAATGTCAACATCAATGATGTCCGGACAATATCAGACCTTGCAAGACTGCCGTTTACGGAGAAAGCGGATTTGCAGCAGCACAACAAGGATTTCCTATGTGTGCCTCCCGAAAAAATAGTGGATTACATCACCACTTCGGGCACTCTCGGAGACCCGGTTACATTCGGCTGCACAGACAAAGACTTGGACAGGCTTGCGTTCAATGAGAAAAAGTCCTTCGCGTGTGCCGGCGTACGGCCCGGCAATATCGTGCAGTTGATGACGACCCTTGACAAACGTTTTATGGCGGGGTTGGCTTATTTCCTGGGTGTCCGGGCTCTCGGGGCGAGCATCGTCCGCGTCGGCAACGGGATGCCGGAACTGCAATGGGATACGATACAGAGGCTTTGTCCAGACACTATAATGTGCGTGCCGTCGTTCATACTCCGGCTGATTGAGTATGCTGAGAAGAACGGCATAGACTACCGCAATTCCAGCGTAAAAAGGATTATCGGAATCGGCGAGGGGCTTCGTGAACAGGATTTCAGCCTCAACCTTTTGGGCAACAGGATAAAGGACAAATGGAACGTGGAACTGTTCGCGACGTATTCCTCTACCGAGATGGGCGCCACGTTCTCCGAGTGCCGGTATGGTTGCGGCGGCCACGTGCATCCTGAACTTGTCATAGTCGAGATTATTGGCGAGGACAACCTGCCGGTGCCGGATGGGGAAGTCGGCGAAGTCGTAGTCACCACTCTCGGCGTAGAGGGCATGCCTCTGCTGCGTTTCCGCACCGGGGACATGAGCAGCAAAGTAGTTGAACGATGCCGTTGCGGTCGGTATTCTTATCGACTTACCCCTTTGGTCGGCCGCAAGAACAACATGATCAAGCTGAAAGGAACGACTGTTTATCCTCCGGCAATCAACGATGTGCTTGACAATACGCCATACGTGGTCAACTATGTAGTGATAGTGCAGAACAGCTATGCCGGCACGGACGAGGTCGTCGTTAAGGCCGGCGTGGCCTCGCCTCAGGGTTTCGACATTGTAAAGGATCTGAAAGACAGGTTTCGTTCGCGCATCCGTGTCGCCCCTATTGTCGAGATTTTGTCTCCGGAGGATGTCGGCAAACTGAACAATCCATCCCCTGGCAACCGCAAGCCGATTAAATTTATCGACAACAGAAAGAGCGGACG
>CAVBPI010000265.1:3343-4116 GCA_963596955.1 bacterium
ATGGAAAGGTTTGAAGGCATAAGACCGTATTCTGATTCGGAAATTCCCTCGGCCATGCGCCGCATTGCGGAAAACGACATTTTTCCGTTGCTGTCCGAGTTTGTTTTCCCTGGCAGGCCTGTCGAGGAGGTGCGGTCGTATGTGTCAGGCATCACTACAACTGCGCAATTTCAGCATAATGTAATGGCTGTCTTTAACGAGCAGGTTATAAGGCGCAGTATGACGCGGTTCACTTATGATGGCATCGAGCGGCTCGCCCCGTCCGAAAGATACCTGTTTGTTTCCAACCATCGGGACATCATGCTTGACTCCAGCCTTCTCCAATACATCCTTCATATAAACGGGCATGAGACTTCGGAGATAACATTCGGCGTAAACCTGATGTGTAACCCATTGGTAATTGACATAGGAAAATCCAATAAGATGTTCAAGGTTGTCCGCGGAGGGAACAGGAAAGATTTCTACAGGGCTTCGCTGCTTAACTCAGAATACATACGCTATGCAATAACAGAGAAGAGGCAGTCCGTTTGGATAGCCCAGCGCAACGGTCGCACAAAAGATGGGCTGGACCGTACGGAGCCGGGTCTGATAAGGATGTTTATGAGCAGCGGCTCTGATGATAAAGTGCGGTCATTGGCTGAACTTGGCATCGTCCCCGTTTCAATTTCATACGAATGGGAACCCTGCGACATCCTCAAGTCGTTGGAGCTGTATGAGGCGAAGTCTTCAGAGTATGTCAAAAAGCCCGGGGAAGACTTGAACAGCATACTGAC
>CAVBPI010000266.1:0-1063 GCA_963596955.1 bacterium
GCCAGAACAGGAGAAGAGGCAGTAGCAGCCTCCGGAACAGCCTCGACGCAAGAAAGTCACGCAGAGCCGCATCCGACTTCAATGCGCTGAAAGACAGGCTGCGTCTCCTCGCAGCCTCAGCCTCGGCGTCAATGTCAAGGGAGCCAAAATCTGCGGTCACGACCGTCCCCACGACGAACTGCCCCGAACGCTCAAGCCCGGCCCGGACATCGTCAAGCAGGGAACGTCGGACATAGTCGATGCGCGTGCCGCCCGCGTGCTCCGACGAGAGCAGTTCGGGATTGTCGATTATGCGCCGTACAACAGGATTCGAGCGGTCAAGCTCCCTGCTTCCCACAGCCGCGCCCGTCACGACAAGAAGCGTCAGACCGGACTTCGCCTGCATCAGCCACCGCATGGACGCGCCGTCGTGTCCGACATCCGCAACGGCGACGGAAATCCCGACCGGGAGAGGGGCGAAACTCTTTTGGGAGATTCCGTTCATAGTATCGTCGGCTTTATGAAGATGTTGAGCTTCGTTTCGGTCTTGTTCTTCTTCGTCTTGCCGAATACGGAGCGGAGAACGGGGACACGGGAGGCGTATGGAAGACCGCGGGAGGAATTGTCCGTAAGATTCTTCTCGATGCCGCCGAGCAGGACCATGTCCCCGTCCTTGACCCTTATTATGGAGGTGAAGCTGCGCTTGGAGATTCCCGGAGGGGCATATTCGTCGTCCTTCGAGCCGGTGTCGGTGAACTCGTCCTGGCTGAGGCTGACCGTGAGGGTGATGGTGCTGTCGCGGCTCATGTACGGCGTGATGTCGAGGACAAAGTTCGCCTCGACATTCTTCCACAGATAGGACTCCGACTGCAAGGGGTTCTGCGTGCCGATGATGTTCACCTGACTTTCCTTGTAGTACTTCACCTCGCCGCTCTTCAGCACGGCCTTGTGACCGTTCAGAGTGGAAAGCCTCGGCGTGGAGCGGAGCGAAATCCTGCCGCTCTCCTCAAGAAGCTGGAGGTCGGCATAGAAAAACTGAGAGACCTGGCCCAGATTGATTGAGCCGAGCCCGCTGAACGACGCG
>CAVBPI010000266.1:1073-4111 GCA_963596955.1 bacterium
CGCGAGCAGGCGGTTTATCGAGTCCGCGTTAAGCGTCAGGCCAAGGCCCGGCGAGAAAGTCGCGCTGTTCTTTCCCTTCTCCGAACCGATGCCAAGTCCCAGCCCGAGGGACTGCGCGGAACTCGTCGTCGCATCAACAATCATCACGTCAATCGAAATCAGCGGAACGCTCACGTCTATCTCAGAAAGGAACGACATGATTTCCGCCGCCACCTTTCTGTCTCCGCTGACCACGATGCCGTTGAGGTCCGCGAACGGCGTGATTTCCATGTTCTGCTTCAGCGAAGACGGGATTATGTTCACGACATTCTCGACAGTCCTGTGCCTCATCGCATAGACGACGGTTCCAGTCTGCGGAGCCGCATCCTCCTGCACGTCGAAGAACGCGGAAGAGAATGCGCCGCGCTCTTTCCCGCTCTCGAACAGACACCAGGAGTCTCCTTCCCGACGGACAGAAAGTACATTCACGGCCGCAATGGTCTTCACAGCCTCGTCAATCGTCATTCCAGTCCCGAAAGCCGAGACCTGCCGCTCAGACAATGAATTGGGATAAAGAAGATTGCATCCGGTCACTGCATTGAAGCGGCGCGCCACGGCATCCAGCGTGCAGGCCGAGAAGTCGAAGGAAAACGCCGTGCTGTCCGCAGGGTCACGGAAAAACCTGACCTCCGAGGCCGGCACGGGAGGAACGAAATCAGTCAGGGCGACTATATCCCCGGAAAATGTCGCCTCTATGCCTTTCTCGTTGCAGATGAAAGCAAGAACATCGCAGACAGGTATTTTCTGGATGTTGCAGGTAATCGTCTTGCGCTTGTCGAAGTTTATGGCGATGCTCAGCCCGTTCGATATGGCAATGCCTTTCATGAGTTCGGCGACCGAGAAATTGGTCACTGACACGTCAATCTCATTGTTGTAGGCAGGGATTCTTTCGGCCAAGGCGGAAAAGTTCCGGCGCAGAAGCCAGGCGCGGGATGTCGAGTCGGCGGCAGGGAGGCACGACGGGACGGCCGATGACCGGCTATTCCCGGTGCAGATTCCGAAGAGCTGTGCCGGACTCAGGATGAAGAGGCAGGCCAGACTTAAAATCAGGGAGAGAAGGCAGCGTTTCATATATCAGATTACATGGTGTTCAAGATAGGGGCAATCTCCTCAAGCGAGGTCTCCCCGGATTCATAAAGAGCCATCGCAGATTCGCGGAGCGTCCGCACGCCTTTCTGCCGCAGGATGCCGCTGACGTCGCGGGCATTTTCACGGACGGCGGAGGAGAGGGAATCGTCAATGCGGATGACCTCATAGATGGCCTTGCGGCCGAGATAGCCGGTGTAATGGCACTGCGGGCATCCCACAGCCTTGCCGGACGAGGACTTGCAGTGAGGACAGAGAAGGCGGACAAGCCGCTGTGCGACACAGGCGATGAGGGTCTCTGAAATCAAGTAGGGATGGACACTCATGTCGGCAAGTCTCGTGATGCAGCCCCACGCGCTGTTCGTGTGCAGGGTGGAGAGCAGGAGGTGGCCGGTCAGGGAGCTGCGGATTGCCATCTCGGCGGTCTCCTCGTCGCGGATTTCCCCGAGCATGATGATGTCCGGGTCCTGGCGCAGGAAAGTCCGCAGCGCCACCGGGAATGTCAGCCCGATTTCCTCCTTGAGCTGAACCTGATTGATGCCGTCGAGGGTGTATTCAATCGGGTCCTCTATCGTCAGGATGTTGTTGTCGCCTCGGTTCAGCCGCTCAAGCGTCGCGTAGAGCGTCGTGCTCTTTCCCGAGCCGGTCGGGCCGCTGATGAGCACAAGCCCATGGGGACGGCTGACCGCGTCGAGATAGTCCCGGAGCTGGTGTTCGTCAAAGCCAAGTTCGTCAAGGGAGATATGCCGTCCGTCCCGCGAGAGCAGACGCAGGACTATCTTCTCCCCGTAAATCGTCGGCATCACCGATGTCCTGATGTCAAACTTGACATCGCCCCGCGAATACATTATCCGCCCGTCCTGCGGAAGCCTCTTCTCGGCGATGTCGAGGTTCGACATGATCTTAATCCGGTTAACGATGCCCGGATAGCGGTCGCGTCCGACGACATGGCGCTCAATCAGCTTGCCATCCACCCGGAAGCGCACCCGGCACCTATGCTCCGACGGTTCAAGGTGAATGTCGCTCGCGCGCACCCGGAAGGCTTCCTCCACAAGTTCCCCGACAAAGTCCTGCCCGCCCAAGGCCTCGCTCTCCGAGTGCTCCTGCACACCGGTCTGCCGATAGTTGGAGGACAGCAGCCGCGTCAGTTCGTCCGGAGCCACGGGATGCAGCGAGAGCCGCAGTCCATACACCGCCTCAACCTCCTCAACGACAGCATCATAGTCCTTTCCCTCGTCGCAATAGCACGCCACCTCCCCGCCAGGTTTCCGCTCGAACGGGACAAGGCGGTAGTAAAAGGCCTCGTCACCGGTGAACAGCTGCAGGGCCTCAGTCGAAATCTTTTGTGGTTGCATAAGTTTTGCCTATTAGTTACGGACGACCGTCGTATGACGGATATGTAATGCTCAACAGGTTATCATTAACCATATAGTAATGAAGCCGTTCGAGCGTTATTTCATACTGAGCGAGGAACATTCTGTTATTCACGACATCTCTCGAAGAATTGTTCTTTACGACAACGGAGTCCAATAAGGTAAAGACTATCGGCCCGTCCTCAAACAAATCCTCAAAATGTCTCTTCAGAAACCAGTCCCCTACCTTCCTCGTTGAATGTGGAGCGACCGCAAATGTATAACGCAGAGGTTCGTCATCAGTATATTTCGAGTCGTTTATCCACGCTCCGTTATCCCCTAAATGCGGCGTAACCACGGCCAGATGGTAGTCTGAATTATTTATAACCTGCATATATCCATAACCATTCAGTCGGCTACAGCCGTAAAGAAGCGGCAACACGCATAAGGTAAATATTATCTTCTTCATATTCATAACATTGGATTTGAATCAATTATCTTAGCTCCCGGTATATATTCATAAGACTCCCATTGGATACCATAGTTCACATAGAAATATGT
>CAVBPI010000267.1:0-4093 GCA_963596955.1 bacterium
CTTTGCAGATGCAAATTGTCTTTTGAAAGAATCGGAATGACAGAATTATATGAGTATTCACTGATTGCGGCCTTGGCGCTGCTGCTTTTCTTTGCCATCTATTTTCTGGTGGCGAGGGTGCCTGACAAGCCGATATTCGCGACTTATGTGCGCTCTTGCAGGATTATGGGGCTGGCCCTGCTGACTCTTGCGGTGAACTACATCATTCATCTTTTCGTGGGCGTGCGCTTTCTGAACCACGCGGCCGCGATTCTGCTGAACCTTTCGACCTACTTCTTGGCCTACTGGCTGTTCAGCTCCGCGTTCATGGTTCTGCTGGACAGGAACTATCTGACAAGGAAAAGGGTGATTTTTCATACGCTTCTCTGGGTACTCTATCTCGGGGCTTCGGTCGCGGCGCTTTATGCCAGAGGGATGGCGCAGACGGCCTGCATCGTGATTCTGGCGGCCTCGCTCATCGCATACGGCATATTTATGTCCACGAGGCTGGTTCGTACATACCGAAGGACGGTCCGGCTCTTCGACAACACGCATTCGGACAACATCGCCTCGTACATACAGTGGATGTCGATTCTGACGTGGTGGGCAATCATATTCGGAATAGGCTGCGGGCTGCTGACCTTCCTTCCGGACGAATATGTATTCATCTGGATTCTTTCATCCATCGCGTTTTATGTCTATATATTCAGTTCCTACATGAACTATATGCTCTACTACGACCGTGTGGAGCGGATTCTTGAGACATCGGACGAATATGAGGAATTTGAGGAAAACCGGAATGAAGACATCGTCCCGGCCTATTATCAGGAAATCGGGAATCGTCTCGACGGATGGATTGCCTCGCATGGATATACCCGTTCGGGACTTACCATCGAAGACCTCGCGCAGGAGCTCGACACCAACCGGACCTATCTTTCGGGCTACATCCGGACGACCTACCGGCTCTCGTTCCGCGAATGGATTACCGCCCTGCGCCTCGACTATGCGAAGGATATGCTCCGCGAGCATCCTGAATACACCATCGCCGCCGTCTCCGAGGCCGCCGGCTTCATATCCCTGAGCTATTTCACAAAAATCTTCCGCGAAAAGGAAGGCACGACTCCCGGCAAGTGGGCCAGAGCCTGAAACTGTGCCTGAAGTCGTGCCCGAAGCCTCGTCAGAAAGCCGTGCCTGAAACTGTGCCCGAAACCCCATCCGGATGACTTAAAGCGTCTGCCCTCCGATGAACTCGCGCATGATTGAGGTCGGCGGAATCATCGCTATCTCCTCGGGGCTGAGGGCCACGATGTAGCTGAGGAACTTGAGCAGACGGACGGCCTCGCCGTAGGCCTGAGATGTCGGGCTGATGCGGCGCAGAAGCGGCTCTGCATAGTATTTCAGCATCGGAAGCTCGAACACCAGCGCGGAATTGAACATCACGTCGGCGTTCTCCTGAAACGGGAAGATGTTGCGGTTCTCGCCACGGCGCACGCTCGGCCAGCGGAGAATCGTCTCCTCGGGGGATATGCCCCTGACGCGGTTGTCGCGCACCATACGGCGCAGAATCCTGTTGTCTGTGGTGGAGATGTTGTTGTTCTCGTCGAGCGAGAGGGACGTGAGCGCGGATGCATAGACACGGAAAATCCTCGACTGATCCACTCCCGGCACCATCTCCGGGTTCAGCGCGTGAATGCCCTCCATAATGAGTATGTCCTCCTTTTCGAGCCTCATCCTGTTGCCCTCGAAAGTGCGGGCGCCGGTCTTGAAGTTGAACCTCGGAATCTCCACTTCCTTGCCGGCGAGCAGGTCGTTCAGCTGCGCGTTGAGAAAGTCGAGGTCCATCGCGTGCAGCGCCTCGAAGTCGTAGTTGCCGTTCTCGTCCTTAGGGGTGTGCTCCCTGTCAACGAAATAGTTGTCAAGCTCGATGACCTTTGGGTTCAGCCCGAGAATCCTGCACTGCTGCGCGAGGCGGAGCGACGAGGAGGTCTTTCCCGATGAAGACGGGCCGGCGATAAACACAATCTTCACATTTTCATGCCTCTGCCAGATTGCGTCGGCGATGGCGGCGTACTTGCGCTCGTGCCGGGCCTCGGCGAGGTTGATGATTTCGCGCGCATGGCCGTCGAGTATCGCCTTGTTCAGCGAACCCACGCTGCTGACTCCGAGCACGCGGCTCCATTTCTCATGGTCGTCGAGCGCCGCGGCAAGCTTCGACTGCTTCTTCATCGGCGTAATCCTGTCCTTCTGCCCGAGCCCCGGGTACTGGAGGCACATTCCCTTTCCGAACGGACGAAGTTCGAATGTCTTGAGGTAACCGGTTGACGGCAGCATCGGCCCGTAGAACGAGTCCGCCGTCTCGTCGAGGAAATAGACGCTGTAGGTGTATCGGCCGAGGGTTTTGAGCAGCTCAATCTTTTCCGGCTGGCCGTTCTTCGCGTAGAGCTTCTCGGCCTCGTCCTCCGTGAGTATCGCCTTGCGGAACGGGATGTCACATGCGATAATCTCCTTCATCTTCGCCTTAATCCGGCGGAGCTCCTCGCCCGAAGGCACGTGAACCTCATATTTCCCTCCGTCGGGATTCTCATGCAGCTCGCAGTAGAGTCCGCTCGGCAGCGAATACTTGATGTTCAGAAACTTGCCGGGAAAAGCGTCTCTCACAGCTTTCTGAAGCACGAAGCAGAGCGAGCGCCCGTAGGTCCTGATTCCGTTCGGATGTCCGTAGCCTATGAACTGCACCTTGTGCGGCCGGCAAATCTCGAAGTCCAGGCCTTTCAGCGAGTTATCGACCAGAGCCGCGAGAATCTGCTTGTCCTCCGTCCCTTTCGTTTCCTTGGGCATCATATCCCTTGCGATGTCGAGCAGCGTCGTTCCGAATTCGACGTCGCGATATTCATTCGTGTTTTCGCAATAAATCCGTATTTTATCCATATATTCCCTGATTTTTCATGAAATCCCCCATCGTGTTTGGGAGAACCGGGAACTTTTCCCTACAAATTAGTGACCGAAGACGAATGTGACGACATATTTTCCATAAAATTCGTAATTTTGCACAATATGAAAACGACCGACAGATACATCGAAATACGGGGCGCGAAGGCGCATAATCTCAAGAATGTTTCGCTCGACATACCTCGCGGCAAGTTCGTCGTGATTACGGGGCTGAGCGGGAGCGGAAAGTCGTCGCTCGCGTTCGACACTCTCTATGCGGAGGGGCAGCGGCGCTATATGGACACGCTCTCGACATACGCGAAGCATTTCATGGGCATACTCGAAAAGCCTCAGGTGGAGAGCATAGAGGGACTCAGCCCGGTCATCGCCATCGAGCAGAAGACGACGGGAAAGAACCCCCGTTCGACTGTCGGGACAATTACGGAAATATATGATTTTCTCAGACTCCTGTATGCCCGTGCGTCGAAGGCCTATTCGCCGGCGACGGGAAAGGAGATGGTGCGCTACACCGACGACCAGATTGTATCTCTGATTATCGGAGGCTACGGCGGACGCAAGTGTCTGCTCCTCTCTCCGCTCGTCCGTGGGCGCAAGGGGCACTACAAGGAACAGCTCGCCCAGCTTCGCAAGAAGGGATATGCGCAGGCGCGGATTGACTCCGAAATCGTCGAACTGTCGGAAGTTGAGGCCCTGGACCGCTACAAAACGCATTTCATTGAACTTGTGGTTGACAGGCTCAAGCCGGAGGCGAAGGACGAGAAGCGGATTCGGGAGTCCGTGATGACGGCTCTGAACCTCGGGAAGGGCTCGCTGGCGATTCTTGATATGGAGACGGGCGAGCTGCATCATTTTTCGAAGCACTTGGTGTGCCCGGACACGGGTCTGTCCCTTGAGGAACCGGCTCCGCACACGTTCTCGTTCAATTCTCCGCAGGGATATTGCCCTCACTGCAAGGGACTTGGAACCATCGTGAACGTCGATGTTAAGTCCATAATCCCGGATCCGTCGGTCTCGATTGCGGACGGCGGAATCGTGCCACTGGGGAATATCCGTCAGACGCGGAAATTTGACATAATCCGCTCTATTGCAAGGAAATATGATTTCTCATTATATGACCCCATCGAACTCGTTCCGCAGGAGGCGCTGACTCTGATAATCTATGGCT
>CAVBPI010000268.1:0-1438 GCA_963596955.1 bacterium
TTCTGGATCTTGGGTATAAGTCTTTAGCGCCAACCTCTTCACCAGCATCACAAAACCGCCGGTAAGGATGAGATTCAGCACGATGGTGAGCACGGAAATCAGCAGGAGCGGACCGCCGAGGCCATAGCTGATGGCGATGAAAATCACGCCGGCGCCGACCTCGCCTCGGGTGAACATTCCAATTGAGAGGGCAAGCCGCTCGCTGAACTTGCGGTCGCGGTAGAACGCCAGCGGCATGAGCTTTCCTATGTTCGAGAGCAGGGAGACGACGAGCACATGGACGGCAATCATGCCCCAGGACATCATCGGGAGCGACGCCGTCACGGAATCCGGGTTCGCCGGCTGCGAGTTCATGTCAATCCCGATGAACTGCGGCATGCTCACGCCGACAAGGAACATGAAAAGATATGAAATCGCCGTCGCCACGTTCGTCTCAGTCTTTGACTCGATATGCTGCGGCTTCATGACCATTCCGAGTATGAACGCCGGGAGCAGGATCTCGATGTGTATGCCCTCGTGCGGGCCAAGATAGTATTCGGAGATATGATATATCCCCTGTGTGAACGCGATGACGATGACCGAATAGCCAAGAATGGCCTTCCAGTCCTGTCTCATGCCATATTTCCCCATCTGCTTCCAGCCGAAGACAAGGAGGATGATGACAATCGCGAGTATCACGCCCATCTGCCATTTCATCCCGATCATGCAGACCTGGAGCGGAATCATCAGGAGTATGGTGTCGAGGTCGTCGAAAATCGCAAGCACCTGTATTTTCTTATACATCCAGCTGGACTTGAGCCTCAGGGCAGCGAGCATGGTGAAGAGTATGCCGGCGGACGTCGGGGCCGCGAAACGGCTTATCAGCAGCGTTTCCTTCCACAAATCGCCGTTGCCCCATTGAACCGACGGGAAGAGGACGAAAATGTAGTAGAGCGCAATCAGAATCCACGGCATCGCGGCGGCAACCATGGCGACAAAATAGTCGAGCGCATAGGATTTCCACCGCGTCTTGTCGATTTCAAACTCACGTCCGACGTTTATCATTATGAACGCGAGGCAGATGTAGAGGAATATGTCCGTAACTACCTTCACGGAATGGGTCGCGTCGCCGGCGAGAAACGGTAGAACCTGCGACACGGCAAGTCCTGCAAGGAGAAAGACAGAAAAGGAGAGAACTTTCTTCATCAGAGAATGTTTTGTTACGCCAAAGCCTAAACCGTTTACACTTTGGGGCGACAAATATACGAAATTGCCCCGTTTTTCGCAATAGCAGTCAACGGCCGCGGAGGTCTCAACCCTGATTCACGGGCAGGACGCATGAGTGCCGTCGCCTACAAATCTCTGATTTTAAATATATTGTAGGAGATGCCTTCGTCGTCGGCGCTGTCGCCTTCGTGCCTTTTGAGGGCGCGGACCACACGGACGGTGACGGGAAGGG
>CAVBPI010000268.1:1448-4091 GCA_963596955.1 bacterium
TGCCAGAGCATCATCTTGGGAAGTTCGGCTGCGGGAATGACGCCGAGGAAGGCAATCGGGAAGAATATGAGGCTGTCGAAGCCCTCGCCGGCCAGCGTGCTGAGTATGGCGCGCAGGGAGAAGCGCTTCTCGCCGTCGCGGAGTTTCATCTTGCTCATCACGAAAGCGTTGGCGAACGAGCCGGCTATGAACGCGACGAATGAGGCGGCGGCTATGCGCGGCGCGAGCCCGAAGATGGAGTGGAACCCAGCCTGGTTGTCCCAGTATGGGGCTGGCGGGATGACGTCGCAGAGCGCGCCCATGGCAACGACAAAGAAATTCATCGCGAACCCGGTCCAGATGAGAAGACGTGCCTTGCCATATCCCCAGACCTCGCACACGCAGTCGTTGATGATGTAGCTTATCGGAAAGACCAGAAGGCCGCCCGTCAATGAAATCGGGCCGACCGCAATCTGCTTTGTTTCAAGGAGGTTTGCCGTGATGAGGCAGACGCAGAAGAGAATGCTGAAAAGCAGGAACAGCACACTCACATTCTTTTGTGATTTTGTGTTCATTGTTTTAGAGGTTTCAACTACTCCGGGTATATTCCCGCCCGGTGACCATAAACAAAACAGCCCCGGGATAATATTCAAAAGCGGGTGCGAAGTTACGGATATTTTCGATATTTTCAAATTCCCCCATTTTATGCCGGCCGGCCCGCTATCAGCCGATGTCCGGATTCCGAACGCCGCAATCGCAACAATTCATAACAAAGGCATACTCATATGCCGATGATGCGATACTTTTGCAGCGTTTTTCGGAAAAACGGGATATCCGGATATCCGAAGACGATGTTAGTTAGTGTTAAATTTATAGAATTATGGATTTGTTTCTTCACTTTGCAAGCTGCATGAACTCAAACGCGCAGATGATTATCATCGCGTGCATCGCGGCAGTCGTGGCAGTTCCCGTCATCGGATGGTTGGTCAAGGAAAATCACAAGCACCACATCATCACATGGGACAGCACGGACAGCAACCACTACCTCGACTGAGGCGTGGTAAAGACCGAAGATTGATGCATATAATATGGAAAAAGTTGAAAACAAAAGTGTTATTGACGATAACATATCAGTTATAGCACCTACACATGAACATCTTAAGGGATTGTGCAGGTTTTTGTCGGAATATGCGGCGAGACTGCTGTCAAGCGGGACCACGACCATCCGGACAGAAAAGAATGTCGTAAGAATTGCGGAATCATACGGTGCTCTGGCAGATTTTGCTGTGCTGCCGAATGAGATTATGCTCACCCTCTGGGACCCGAACAAGGAGCATTCCTACACGGTCAACTGCAAGATAAGTGAAACGGCTCTGAACTTCGACGCGATAATGCGCCTGAGTTCGCTGAGCTGGAAAATCTCCGACGAGCGGCTGCCGCTTGAGAGCGCATGGAAGGAATACGAGGAAATCCTGAAGGTTCCGCGCCTGAAGTTTCCGCTCGTGACCTTTCTCGTCGGCTGTGCAAACGCCTCGTTCTGCCGCCTGTTCAACGGCGACTGGATTTCCATGGCAATCGTTTTCGTGGCGACCGTCTGCGGATTCTACCTCAAGCACGAGATGGTTGTAAGACAGGGACTTAATGTCCAGCTCTCCATCATCGCGTCAAGCTGCCTCTCGGCGATTATAAGCTGCGCCGGCTATGTCTTCGGACTGGGCTCGACACCGGACATCGCCCTCGCCACCAGCGTGTTGTGGCTGGTCCCGGGCATTCCTTTCATAAACGCGATGAGCGACCTCATCTACGGGCACTACGTATGCTGCCTCAGCCGCTTCATCCAGGCAATCATCACGACGATTTCCCTTTCGCTCGGACTTTGCCTCGCCCTGATGATAATGCAGATTAACTATGTTTAGAAAGAAAAGACTATGATTGATTTGACAATTCCGATAGCGGTGATTTCCGACGGACTGTTTGCGGCGATAGCTGCAATCGGTTTCGGCAGCATAAGCAACATTTCAAAGAACAGTTTTCTCGGCTGCGCGATACTTGCGGCGACAGGGCATATGACGCGGTTCGTCCTCATGGAATATTTCGGTGTCCACATCGTCCAGGCCAGTTTCTTCGCGGGTCTCGCGATAGGGCTGCTGTCCCTCCCCGTGGCAAAGTGGCGCAGATGCCCAGTCGAGGCGCTCTCCTTCCCCGCCCTGCTCCCGATGATTCCGGGGATGTATGCCTACAGGGCCGTCAATGCCCTTGTGCTTGCAATCATGGCGAGCGGCGAGGAGACATTCTCGCACTACCGCAATGTATTTCACTACAATGCGCTCATCTGCCTCATCGCCATTGTGCTGATGGTGCTGGCGACGATGATTCCGATATTCATCTTCCGCAAGTTTTCCTTTTCCGTAACAAGGGGAGGGAACGAATAAAAAGCGTTCTGCTTTGTTGCGAAAAAAAATAAAAAAGACCGCTGAAATTCTCGCGAAGTTCAGCGATCCGAAAAATTAATGCATATAAAAGTACCGGTTGAAAACAGTACCTTCGAGAATATTGTTATTCAGTGACTATGTCCTTGATTTTACGGATATTAACCCGATGATTCTTAACCTCAACCTTCTTGAGACGCCTCATCTTGTCAAATGCCGTGAAGATGCTTCCTGC
>CAVBPI010000269.1:0-4080 GCA_963596955.1 bacterium
GACATCCTTGACAGAAAATGTGGTAGGTTTCCATGGCAAAGGGACGACGGACAGCACTCATTCTCATTATGGACTATGCGGCCAAGGGCATCTTGTGCCCCGATACTTCATATCCGTTTTGGGTGTGGGGTATTGGGTATCGTTTATTTTTGCTATGGGTCTTACCACAACCTTCTGTCAGATAAACGGAATCGACTCCACACTTTCTTTTTGTGCAAAAGCGTCCGGAGGAGTCGCGGGCGAAGCAAGATTCATGGAAAACAAGGCTATGAAAAGAATCGGACTATTGCCGTCGTTGGCGTTGGTGACGGCCGTCATCATTGCATCCTCATGTGGGAAACTTGAGGACAGAATCAACTCACTCGAACAGAGGATTTCGGAACTGGAGGACACGAGAATTCCGTCAATAGACGAGCAGATGTCCTCAATGCAGAGGACCATCGAGGAACTCAAAAAGACAGACGCGGGGCTCCGGGAATACATCTCCGCACTCGAAGACAAGCAGACGAAGCTTGAGACGGAACTCGGCAAGACCAACGCCGCCCTGACGGAGGCTCAGAAGACCCTCCGTCAGGAGATGGCGGCGGACAAGTCGGAGCTTTCGGGTTCTGTTGATGCCGCCAAAGCCGATGTCATCGCACAGCTGGAGGCATACAAGACCCTCATGAGCGGGGAACTTGAGACGCTGAACGGCACAATCGCGGAACTGAAGGCCAAGGACGCGGAGCTTCAGAAGAACGCGGAGGAACTGCGCGGCTATGTGGATTCCGAAAACGGGAAGGTGCGCGACTGGGCGGACGCGACGTTCGCGACCATAGAGCAGCAGAACAGGCTTGCCGAGACGGTCGCGGGCATCAAGACGCAGTTCGAGACGCTGAACGCCTACACGATGAACATGGACGTGCGCATTACCAACAAGACGGACGAGCTGTCGAAGTCGCTCTCCTCGCTCGACGAGTCCACGAGACAGCAGATAGAAGCCCTCACGGAAAAGTTAGGCAGCGACATCTCAGCGCTGAGGACTGAACTCACTGAAGCCTACACGAAGCTCATCGCGAAGGAAATTACCAAACTTGAGACCTCGATGAAGTCATGGGTGAACGAACAGCTGACCGGCTACTACACCGTCGAGCAGACTGACGCGAAGCTCGACGCGATGAGGACGGAACTCGTCGGGCGTATGGACTCCGACAAGGCGTATCTCACGACTCTCATCACCAACCTTGAGACCGCGACGAACAGGAAGATTTCGGCGAACGCGAGCCTGATTACGGGGCTGCGCGGCGACCTAACCTCCCTCTCTCAGTCGGTGGCGGAGAACGCGGGGAAGATTGCCGACGACGCGATACTCATCAGCCAGAACACGGCCGCCGTCTCGAAGAACGGTGCGGCAATCGCCGCGAACACGAAGGATCTGGAGGCGGTGAAGAAGATCGCGGAGGAGAACCGGAAGCTCATCTCGGAGAACAGCGAGAAGTTAAGCGAGATGCAGCGGCTTCACGCCGCTCTGAAGGACAGCGGAGTCGAGGACTGCGTCGAGACCGTCCTTCAGAACACTAAGGACATAGCATCGAACGCCACGCTCATAGTGAAGAATGCGGCGGCAATTCAGAACAACGCAGCGGCAATCGCACAGAACGCTGCGGACATACAGGCTCTCTCGGCGAGGCTCGACGCGGCAAGGGCTGAGATTGTCGAGGCCTACACCGCGGCCATCGCCAAGGCAATCAACGACTACGACGGAACGATAACCGCAAGGCTCGCCTCGGAGATTGCCAAGGTAGAGGACATGATTGCAGGTCTGAAGACGGAGGTGGAGTCGGTCAAGTCAAGGGTGGACGCCCTTGAGGACAGGGTCGCACGCCTTGAGGAGATTGTCAGCCAGATAACCTCCATATCATACATCCCGAGGTACGCCGACGGAGCGGAGCGCGTTGAATACACCCGCAACGCCCTCGACATAATCCCCGGAGACGTGACGCTGCGCTTCGACGTGCATCCGGCATCCGCCGCCTCCGAAATCGCCGCCAGCTGGGAGTCCGTCCTCTCCGCCCGCGCCGTCTATACCCTCACCAAGGCCGGAGCCGGCGATTTCGTCGATTTGAAGGTCAAGGGCGCAACCGCCGAGAACGGGGTGTTGTCCGTGACGGTTTCAGGCGAGGGACTGAACAAGGATTTTGTCGTCAACAACACCTCTTCATCTGTTGTCGTGAAAGTTACATCTGCAAAGAAAAATGTCGTTTCCGAATATGTCAAACTTGTACCAGCCAGTAATGAACTGACATTTATTCAATATTTGCTGAACAATTTCGATACAGACGGAGATGTCGTGGTGGAACTGTCAGAAGTAGAAACTGCCAAGGAAGTCAACATCTCAGGAATGAACATCACAACGCTTGAAGGAGTTGTTGACAAAATGACAGGCCTTGAAAAGCTTGATTGCAGTCAAAATAATCTCTCTCATCTGAACATTTCTAAAAACACAAAACTGATTAGTCTGAATTGTGGGAATAATGCCCTCTATTATCTTGACATTACACACAACACAGAATTAGAGGTTCTGAATTGTGAATACAACAACATTGAGTCTCTGGATTTGAGTCACTGCACCAGACTGGCAAAATTGAATGTGGCGAACAATAAACTCGGCAAGTTAAACATATACAACAACTCTATGATAGAGGAATTATTGTGCAATGACAACAATTTAACATCATTGGACATGAGCGCGAACAGCTACTTGTCTCTTGTCGATTTCAGTGGTAATTCGAATCTCTCAGATGTCAGACATCTTGGAGTAAATATCGATGGGGTAACTTGGTCAGTATTTAATAGCGGTACGTCGTCAACACTGGATTATGGGACTGCAATGCAATACGAAGATGCCGAAAATGTGTGTCCTTCAGGATGGCGTATTCCAACTATGGATGAATTTGAAATATTACTTAAGAATGAAGGCAACAAGCCGGAATCAATTTATCAATCAGCCCTTATTTGTTGTTTTTCATCCAATGGCTTAAAGAAAGTATATTTTCCATTGTGTTATGATGATGCCATCTACCCCATTGGAAGATATTGGACATCGCTTTATAAGAATAAATCATATGTATATATGGGGCTATACTGGAAAACAGGAAATACATTTTCTTTCTACAACGGTTATAATGGCTATAATTCTGTTCGCTGTGTCAAAGACGAATAATATCACATTAACATCATAAAATCAATTCATTATGGAAAATTTAAGAAAAGTAGAATTCAACCTTCAAGATTTTGAGGATGAGGGTGCGCCGGAAACCGACAATAAAGGCGATTGGTTCAAGTACAACGAAACCATCAAAAAACGCAAAGGTTCCTTTCACGAGTGGGGCAAGTCCCTCTACACCAAAGAAGATGGCACCAAAGTCGAAATCACTGTCGGAATCGTTGAAGAAGAGGGCACCGGAGAGGTTCACGCCGTTATTCCGGAAAGAATAATATTTCTCGAATAAGCAATTAGTGGACATTCACTTGTACTGAAGCATTCCAGCACAAGAGAATGTCTTGCATATACTCGATTTATAACAAAATGAATGATAAATACACCTACGAGGAAATCACAGCGGCAACAAGATTGATGCTGTCATCAGAGAACCGAAGCGCCATTGCCACAGTCGCGGAAGAATCCGGCATAAAGGAGTTCAGGATAAAGACTTGGAGAAAACGTTGGAGGCAAATTGAGCGGAATGAAGTCTTCCGGCAGAACCACCTTGTCACTCTGAAATACATCAGTAATCTCACCTACGGAGTGAGCGAGGCCGTATGGAATGATTGGCTAATTGCGATAGACGTGCTCTTCCAACGATTGAAGGGCTAACCCTCTCGAATGACATTCTCGCCATCCTGCAAGAAATCGCCCAGCGCATCAATGCAAACTATCCGGCCGACAAAGGCGTTACCACAGAAATGATAGACCGCGCCTTGGCTTATTTTGTCGATGCAACAAGAGCACGGTAGCCTTTCACATCACTTCCCTATCATGTACAAAAACAGAGTATAGTCCATAAAAACTATACTCTATTTTGTTTATCCACTCACAAG
>CAVBPI010000270.1:0-4036 GCA_963596955.1 bacterium
CATTGAGACTGACGGCGGCACGCTGACGATTTATAAGGGAGCGGACGTGCTGTTCGACTCGGCCTGCAAGCGCAGTTGCGAGATTATGTTCATCGGCAGGTGGTGGGAGATAATCGTCGCCGACATAGTTTCCCGCTGGGACAGGGAACGCGGCGGAGAGTCGGGGCACGGCATCTGGAGGGACGTGATTTTCAATGATGTGGAGAAGAATGCCGTGAAGAATGAGGTTGATTTGCTGGTGAATGACAGGCAGAGGCTGCTGCTCATCGAGTGCAAGTCGGGCGAGGTTTTTTCGGCTGACATCTTCAAGATTGACGGGGTGCGGGAGACTTACGGCGGCACGGACTCTAAGGCCATTCTGGTGAGCTATCTCCCTCTGAGCAAGTCGATTGTGGAGAAGTGCGAGGATTTGGGGATATATTGGTTCGCCCCTAAGGACATGGCCTCGCGGGTGGGGCACGTCAAGCTTTTGCCCGAGTGGCTGGACGAGGTGGTGGCTCGGCATGAGTTGTAGGTGCCACGGCTTCATGCCGTGGGAGGGAGTCCTCCGCTCATGAAAAAATCGCGTCGGGCTTCCCTCCCACGTCTTTATGAAGCCTATCGGTGCTTTTTCTGTGCTTAAGAAGTGCTTTTTTTTCTGCGCTTGTGAAGTATTTTCTTTGCTTGTGCAGCTGTTTGGCACAAGCGGGGATTATCTTTGCAGTGTTTGGAAAAACACCTTGATGATATAGAAAATGAAAAGAAGTTAACTTATATAGTATGAAACCTTTCTTGAAGCAGGTCGCGGAACATTATTTTCCACGGGAGGATTTCCCGCGGCTGATGTTTATATTTCCGAACAGACGTTCGTCGGCGTTTTTTCGGAAGCATATTTGCGGATGTGCAAAGGAAGCCGGCCGGGCTGTGCTGATGCCGGAGTGCTTGACAATCAATGATTTCTTCGCCTCGCTCACTCCGGTTCGGGCCTGCGGGCGGATTACTCAGATTGTGCGGCTGTATGACTGCTACCGGGCTCTTTATCCGGGAGCGGAGTCGCTGGACGAGTTCATATGCTGGGGAGACGTGCTGCTGGGGGATTTCAACGATGTCGATAAGTATCTGGTGGAGCCGCGGCAGCTGTTTACAAATGTCTCGGACCTGAAGTCCATCGAGGATGACTTCCGCTATCTTACCGCCGCTCAGCGGGAGGCGATTCATTCTTTCCTGTCGCATTTTCGTGCGGAGCCGGTTCCTGCGGAGAAGGACCGCTCCATAAAGCTCAACTTCCTGAAGATATGGAATATACTGCTTTCTCTCTATGAGTCGTTCAACAAGAGCCTCAGGGCGGACGGCATGGCCTATGAAGGCATGATTTACCGCGAGGTGGCCTCGCTTTCGGAGGGTGTGCTGGAAGTGCTCGGCGAACGGCAGTTCGTGTTCGTGGGGCTTAACGCGCTGAACGAGTGTGAGAAAAAGCTTTTGAGGCATCTGCGCAACGCGGGGCAGGCGGAGTTCTGCTGGGACTGGTCGAGCGAGTGGATAAGGGACCCGGAAAACAGGGCGTCGTTCTTCATGTCGGCGAATGTCGGCGAATTTCCTCAGGCTTTCCCTCCGGACTCGGAGACCGGACTGCCCGGGACGGAGTTCAACATCGTGAGCGTTCCCTCTTCAATCGGGCAGGCCAAGCAGTTGCCTTACATATTGGGGCGGCTTGGTCTCAGCCGCGATGCCGGTGACGGGGCGGACGCCTGCGCCGCGGCTTCTCCGGAATCCCGGGACGCCTGCGCGGCGACCCATCCTGAATCCCCGGACGCCGCCGGAGGAGACCTCTCCACGGAGTGCGCCATAGTCCTTCCCGACGAGGAACTGCTGCTCCCGGTGCTGAACTCGATTCCTGACGACATCCGGGACATCAACGTCACTATGGGCTACCCGATGAAGGGCAGCGACCTATGCGTGCTAATGTCCGCCCTCTCCGCCGCGCAGATGAACGCTCTCGTGCGGGACGGAAAGACCTATTTCTACCACAGACACGTGCGCGGCGTGCTGTCCAACAACATATTCCGAAAGATTGCCGGAGATGAGGACAATGCCGTCTGCTCCGCGGTTCTGAACGGCCGCAGAAGCTACATAGAGGCCGCCGACTTCGCCGCCTCGCCCCTGCTCTCCCTTTTCTTCACCCCGCTTCCGGGGAACCTCACGGAGGCCTCCTCTATGGCGGTCAGCGCCTTCGCTGAGTATCAGAAGTCCGTTCTGAGCCGCGTGGGGGCACTTCTTGTGGAATGCGGCCATTCCGACCTTGACACCGACTTTGCCAAGGACTACTACAAGGCGGTCTGCCTTCTCGGGGACATGAAACTGGAGATAAGGCCGGCGACCTATCTCCGCCTGCTCGACCAGCTGCTCGCGCCGGTCTCCGTGCCTTTCAACGGCGAACCTCTAAGGGGGCTTCAGGTCATGGGACCGCTTGAGACCCGTGCGCTTGATTTCCGCAACATCATAATACTCAGCTGTAATGAGGGCACTTTCCCACGCAAGTCCTTCACCTCGTCGTTCATCCCTCCGGAGCTCCGCAAGGGCTTCGGGCTGCCGACATACGAGTATCAGGATGCCGTCTGGGCCTACTATTTCTACCGCATGATTCAGCGTGCGGAGAATGTCTGGATGCTCTTCGATTCCCGCACCGAGGACATGAAGTCCGGCGAGGAGAGCCGCTACATCAAGCAGCTGAGCTATCTCTTCGACGCGAAGATTCACCGCTATGTGACATCTCCCGTTCAGGAGGACGAATATACCGAGCCGGAAATCGTCAAGACGCAGGACGGCCTTGACAGGCTTCGCGACTTCAAGTTCTCGGCCACGGCCCTTCAGGAATACCTCTCCTGCCCGGCGAAGTTCTGGTATGGCAGGGTGCTGGAGCTCGGCGACCTCGCCGAATCTGCCGACAACCTTGACGGCGGGACGCTCGGAACGGTCTTTCATGCCGTGATGCAGTGGATTTATGCGAAGCCGGGCACGGAAAAGGAACCTGTCGGCAGGGTAGATGAGGCGTTCATCAGGAAGCGGCTTTCCAAGGAGTTCGCTCCGGAACTTCGCTCGCGCATTCGCAAGGAAATCTGTGAGGCCATAAAGTCGGTTGAGGTCCGTGGAAAGGATATCGTCCTGTGCCGCGTCATCGAGCAGTATGTGCGTCGGACTCTTGAATACGACATCGAGCAGATGACCCGGAAGGGAGCCGGTCATTTCACCGTGCTTGCGCTTGAGAAGAATCTCCCGTTCGAGTTCGACGGAAGTGAGTTCGACGGTAACGGTTTCGGCGTCGGTTCTTCACCTGACGGGTCGGCGGCACCTTGCAGGAAATACGCTTTCAAGGGGTTCATCGACAGGCTCGACAGCTTTGACGACGGCACAATCCGCGTGGTCGATTACAAGACAGGCAAGGTGAGCGTCGATGAGTCGAAGGTCATGGGCGAGGATGGAAATGATTCGTCGAAGGCTTCCGCCATATTCGACTCCATATTCGCAGAGGACAGCAAGGCGCGTCCGAAGATAGCCCTTCAGTTCTTCATCTACAACCTCATGCTGCGCCTGAATCCCGAAGGACGGACCCTTGTCGGCGGCCGTCAGGTAACGAATGCCGTCTATTCCGTTTCGGGATTGTTCAAGGACGGATGCTCCGAGTACAGCCTTCCGGAGGATGTCGTCAACGACGCGTCGAAAAAGCTGAAGGAATGTCTCGACGGAATCTTCGACATGGAGAAGAATCCTACGTTCCGGAGGACGGGAGATGCGACGGTTTGTGGTTTTTGTGATTTCAGAATGATATGCGGGAGGTAATATGATAACAATAGCAAAGGCGTCGGCGGGATCCGGCAAGACATATACATTGGCGAAGACTTACATCTCGCTGCTTCTCAAATCGAAGGAACCTTATGCGTACAGGCATATTCTTGCGGTGACCTTCACAAATAAGGCGACGGGGGAGATGAAGGCGCGCATTCTCCGTGAACTGGACATACTCGCGCACGCCCCGACCGAGTCTGACTATTTCTCCGAC
>CAVBPI010000271.1:0-2311 GCA_963596955.1 bacterium
GACAATCTGTAGTTAAGGAATCCTACTGAATAGACAGGTCGAAGTGCAGTGTATTTCTCTGTTTCTTTGAGGCTTATGTGATATGCTCCGGAAGCGTAATAGACGCAGCGCTGGAAAAATGCGGCATCGTAGGTGAGGTCGACGAAAACGCCTTTCTCGGAAATGTTGTTTGATGATTCGCTCATGATACAAATAAAATTAGAATGAGCAGCGAACATATATGAAAAAATCATGACGGAACCTCGAAAAAAGAAAAATAAAACATAAAAAAAGAAAAATGTGGTGAAGAATGGCTGTCGAATGTGAAACAATGTATATTGTTGATGTCGGGACTTGGATTTCTCGGGGAATATGAATCAAAAAAGGCTCGCGGTGGGAAACCACTGCGAGCCTTTTCCGGATTCTGAGACGGTTTATTTTATCTTATCACATACTCGTTCTCCATGCGGGCGTAGGCCTTGCCGGACTGGGCGGTGCTGACGTTGCGGAAGGCTTTCTCGACGGATTCGAGCGGGGTGCCGGAGAAGATTACCGGAGTGCTCTGGCCTTGGAATGCTGCGAGGAGGGCTTCCCATGTGGTCTGGGGTGCCGGGTAGGAGGAGATGTAGAAATTGTCGAGGGTCATGCTGCCATCGACCGTGTTCGCAGCCTTGAGGAGCGCTGCTTCAAGACCTCCGAGCTCATCGACGAGGCCAATCTTGAGCGCGTCGGCTCCTGTCCACACGCGGCCCTGCGCGATGGAATCGACATAAGTCTTGCGCAGGTCACGTCCCTCAGCCACAATGCCGGTGAACTCGTCGTAGATGTGCTCCACGCTCTTCTGCTGGTAGGCGATTTCGTCCTTGTCGAGCGCGCGCATTCCGGAGTACATATCGCTGTGCCTGTTGGAGTTGATTGACGTCACGTTCACGTGGGCGAGCTCCTTGACTGTCTTTCCGAAGTCAGGGATGAGGCTGAACACGCCTATTGAGCCGGTGAGGGTCGTCGCGTCGGAGAAAATGTAGTCGCAGCCGGCTGAAATCCAGTATCCTCCTGAAGCCGCATAGTTGCCGTAGGAGGCTATGAGAGGCTTCTTCTCCTTGAGAAGCTGGAGCTCCTTGCGAATCTTGTCGGAGGCGAGGACGCTTCCGCCCGGGGAGCTGACACGGAGAACGACTGCCTTAATCATGTCATTCTCACGGACAGAGGCGATGATTTCGGCGAAGCGGTCTCCTGCGACATTCTCAGCCTCGCGTCCATCGACGATTTCCCCGTCGGCATAGATGACCGCAATCTGGTTCGTGCTGAACTTAGGCGCGGCCGTCTTTACTGAGACATAATCCTCAAAAGGAATGAAGCTGATGTCGTTGATGTCCTCGGTCATGTAGAGCGTGCAGAGCTTCTGAACCCTTTGCTCGCGCGTGAGCACATCGTCGGCAAGTCCGTACTTCACGAAATCTTCGGGTTCGTTAAGCTCAAGATTGTCAATCAGTTCGTTGAACTTCTCCAGCTCGATTCCACGTGAAGTCGCAATCTGCGAAGCCCAGCTGTTCCAGATTGAACTTATCATCACCTGATTCTGCTCCTGATTCTCCGGAGAAATCTTGTTCTTGATGTACATCTCGCCGGCGGACTTGTACTTTCCGTGACGGATGAGCTGCATATTCACGCCGAGCCTGTCGAGAATGTCCTTGAGGAAATACATCTGCGAGGACAGGCCGATGAGGGTGTTCATCCCGCCCTTGCTGCCGGTCACATAGACCTTGTCGGCGACGCTGGCAAGGTAGTAGCTCGCGTTGGAAGGGTTCTCCGTGAACGCCACGATTGCCTTTCCGCTGAGCCTGAAGTCGGCGAGCGCCTTGCGGAATTCCTCAATCTCGGCAATTCCTCCGGACACGCCGTCAGGACGGAGATATATGAACCTGATTCCCGGGTCTGCGGCGGCCATCTTCACCGCCTGCACCGCGTTCCACATTCCGACGCTCGTCGGCTGCGTGCCCTTGGAGAACACTCCGTTAAAGTTGAACGGCTGTTCCTGCTCGCTCAGCACGATGTTCGAGAGGTCCATGTTGAGTACGCCCTCCTTGGCAATCACGGGCGTGTCCGACGATGACAGCGCGGCGACGGAGCCGATGAAGCTGAACATCATCACCACCCAGATTACCGAGAAAATCAGCAGCCCGGCCACCACGGCCAGAAGCATTTTTACAAAATCTTTCATAATCTTTACGGTTTTATTTTTTTCTTGTTCTTATGCAAATTGCTGCTTGCCAAATGTCCACGAGCATCTGACATTGATATTACAATAATTCGCAAAGTTATGAAAAATGGG
>CAVBPI010000271.1:2397-4025 GCA_963596955.1 bacterium
AAAAATGGGGATATTTTTTAGAAAAATCGGTTCATTTCAACAAGAAACAGCGACGAACAGTTCCGGCGAATTTATTCCCGGTCGTCGGAGCGGAACGGGCTGGCGGGGATGCCGCTGCAGTTGAAAAGCGTCGGCACGAACCAGTTTTTCATGCAGTAGCGCACCGCCACAGGGGCAGGCACCATGTCGGACCTGACGTGAATAACCTTACAGTCCCTGTTGTCAATTCTAGCGGTCGCAGGATGGAACACATGGTCCGCTCCGGCCAGTTCAAATCCCTGAAGTTCAGTGGATATGGGCGAGAGACCCTGCGGGCCGCAGCTGAACGTCACGGTCGCGGCGCCGTCCTCAAATTTGAAGGAATCCGCGACGGGAGTATCCACGTCCGGGCCGGCGATGCCATAGTCTTTTGTCAGTGCGAGGTATGCGAGCCTGTGGGCGGGCGTGGCCTTGTCCGCGGCGTGGATGCAGTCGGGCTCGCCGGCATCCACGGTCGTTGCCATGCCGCTGTAAGGAATGTCCTTCAGAGTCCGGGCCTGCGCCCACATGAAATAGCCAGTCCTCGGGTCGTCCTCCGTGCCGCCGTATTTGAACGGGGCAATCTGCGTGAAGTAGAACGGCAGCGTGTCGTCGCCCCACTCCTCGCGGAGCATCTTCACGAACGCCGGCTGGAGCCGCCTGTACTGTTCCGGACGGTTGCGGTTGTTGCACCCCTGATACCAGATGAATCCTTTGGCGGTGTAGGGCGCCAGAGGATGAAGCATGGCGTTGTAGAGACAAGCCGGGACAAATCCCTTGAAATCTGCCGGCCAGCGACCGAGCTCGTATGCCCTCATGTCCATCTCGCCCGCGAACTCCCTGTCAAGCAGCTCCCTGCTCATCCATGCCTCTATGCAGCTGCCTCCCCATGACACGTTGATGACGCCGACCGGCACTCCGAGGACATCGTGGAGCTTGGACGCGAAGAAATATGCGAGCGCGCTCGCCTCGGCAACATCTTCCGGGGTGTTCTCCGTCCATGTAGCCGTGCACTTGTCCCTCACCGTGAGCGAGGTCTCCCTCTTTACATAACAATGCCGCACGGGGATTTCCGGCTTCGCGTTCAGGATTGCCTCCACGGACCCCTTCACCGGCTGCCCCTTGAATCCCTTGACCGGCATCTCCATGTTGGACTGCCCGGAGCACAGCCAGACCTCGCCGATGAGGACGTTGTCGATGACTGTCCGCTCTCCGTCGTCGAGCACAATCCTGTAGGGGCCGCCGGCCTTCGGCGTGGCAATCCTCGTGAACCATTTTCCGCTTTCGTCGGCATACGCATCAAACTTTGACTTTGACCACGATACGGAAATCTTCACCTTCTTTCCCGGCGTGGCCTCACCCCATATCGCCGCCTCGCTCTGCTGCTGGAGCACCATGTTGTCCGAAAAAATCGGCGCAGGAACGACCTTGGCCCGGGAAACGGCTGTCCCGACGGCCATAGCGGCGATTATGCACAAAAAATTCCGAATATTCATACTCACTTCATCGAGAAATATCTGCGGACGGTCTCGACGGACTTCTTGGGCTGGCGGTAGATGCTGTAGAGGCCGGCGTGGCATTGAAAGAGGCGTTGGGAGGCACTGTTACGC
>CAVBPI010000272.1:0-4024 GCA_963596955.1 bacterium
GAACGAATCCGCTATCAGAAACGCTGGTGGAAAGACATGAAACTGGAACTTTTCGACTGGAACGGTTCAGATGGGCCTGTCGGCAAATCCTTTGACCTTTTCGGCGACGGCAGCGTCGTCATGGTCAACATCCCCGGACACAGTGCCGGGCTGTGCGCCGTCAAGCTGACCGGAGCCGACGGCAGGTTTGTCCTGCTTTTCTCCGACGGCGGCTACGCCACCCGCTCATGGAAAGAAATGGTCACTTCAGGAATATGTCAGGACAAAGCGCTTCAGCGACAGTCTCTTGAGTGGATTCGCGAACAAAGTCTGCTGCCCAACTGCCTTGAATCACTCGCGAACCACGATCCCGACGTCAAGCCGCATATTATCGAATTGTGAAAAGACTTATTATGAGGTCGGTGCACAAGACTACAAAACTATAAATGCTGTCTAAATCACATCAGACATCAGCACTCGGTTGCCTTCGGTCGTGAACTTGAGAGTGCGGGTGAACTCATGCCCCATGTCTATTGCATGATAGGTGCAGGTTTCGGAGTCTTTCATGACGACATCGATGATTCTATATTCGTCGCTGACGCCGTCCTGAAAGCCGCTGCGGAACAGCCACACGGCATAAGCCTCGCCTTCAGAATCATAAGGATATGCATTCCTCAGTTTCTTCAGCAGTTCCGGAGTGCAGTGACTGCGCAGGAAACCATAATCCTCATAAAGGCGTTCCTCATACATCTTGACTATAAACGGCCGCATCAAAAGACTCTGTGTAAAAAATACCGAATCCACATATGTCATCGGAATAGCGGTATCCTCATCTTTCTCCGCTTTTCCGCGATGTCCGCAGCCACTGACAAGCATAATCGTCAGCAAGACCCAGAGACATCGGCATACAAGTTCCGTATTCCGTTCAGTATTCATATATATCCGTTTTACCAAATTTGTGTAAATTTACGCAAATATCAGCAAAGTCATGTAAGAGAACAAAAATCGAAAAGATTTTTCACTTTTTTCTTGACTCGTACCCTACGGCATATATTATCTTTGTGGCAATATAATCAAAGTGCACAGAGGTTATGAGTTACACCAAGTTAAAAATCGGGGAGTTTTCGCGTCTTTGCCACGTCACGGTGCGTACGCTCAGGCATTATGAGAAAATCGGCCTGCTTGAACCGGAAATCATCGACATGGAGACCGGTTATCGGTATTATGCGGTGCATCAGATGCAGAAGATGAACGCGGTCCGAAGTCTCAAGGAAATGGGATTTTCGCTGAAGGAAATCATGGAACTATGGGACGAGGAGACGCACATACCTTCGGTGTCGTCTCTGGAGAAGAAAATTTTGGACACAGAGGCGGAACTGGAGCGGCTGAAAGCCCGGAAGGCACAGCTGAAGGCGATGATGGCTTCCCTAAAAAAGAAAGAAAAAATGGAAAAGATTTACATCGAATCGCTACCGGCAATCACGGTGGCGTCCTACAGAGGCATCATCCCCTCATACGAGTCTCTCGGAAAGCTCTGCTACGAGGTCATAGGACCAGAAATGGCACGCCTCGGATGCGAGTGCCCGGAGCCCGGCTACTGTTTCACGATTGAGCACGGGGGCTACAGACCGACGGACATCGACATCGAGTACTGCGAGATGGTCAAGGCGGCCGGGAAAGACTCGTCCGTCATCAGATTCAAGTCGCTTCCCGAAGTGCCTACCGCCGTCTGCATGAAGGTCTATGGCCCATACGACAGGCTATACCGGAATTACCAGGAGCTTTTCGCGCGGATTGAAAAGGAATGCTACGAAATCACAGGCGCATCACGGGCGAATTACGTCGATGGGGTATGGAATCAGGACGACCCTGAGAAATGGCTCACCATCATACAGGTACCGGTTGAGAAGCGGAGCAAATAGTTCTACGATTCCGGCAGTTTTACTGTCTCGCACACGGATATACGGGCGAAAGTCCGTATATTTGTATGCGAGAGATGAACAATATAGAATATGGCGACATCAACGGAATATAGGGACTTTGTCCTTGAAACGGCAGGACTCGGAGACGAAATAATGACAAGGCAGATGATGGGTGAATACCTGCTCTATTATCAGGGCAGGCACATCGGAGGCATCTACGACAACAGACTCCTCGTGAAGAAGACAGGAACAAATGCTCAGTTCGGCCTCCCGGACGCGGTGCCATACCCGGGAGCGAAGCCCATGCTTCAGGTCAATGTCGATGACCGGGACGAAGTCCGTGAGGTGATTGCCGCAACGGCGGACGGCGTGAACTGATTGCGTTAACTCATGTCAGACAACAGTTTTGTATTAAGTTACCGCAAGCCAAAGGAAAATCCGTTTCACAAAAACAACAACGCAATAGAATGAAGAAATATATGTGGCTCATATTTGCGATACTTTCAGCGGTGTTTGCCGCCGCCACCTCCATATTGGCAAAAATCGGAATTGACGAGGTGGATTCGAACCTTGCAACGGCCATCCGCACTGTTGTGGTGGTTGTCATGGCATGGATTGTGGTTTTCGCCACTCAAAAGATAGGGCATCCTTCGGAGAGCCTTTCCGCCATGATTGGCGGCATATCACCACGCAGCTGGCTGTTCCTGATACTCTCCGGCATCGCCACCGGAGCGTCATGGCTCTGCTACTTCTACGCCATAAAGACAGGCGACGTCAGTAAAGTCGTACCCATCGACAAATGCAGCCTTGTGCTGACGATTATCTTCGCGGTCATCTTCCTCGGCGAGGCGCTTACATGGAAAACCGTGGTCGGCTGCGTCCTGCTGCTGGCCGGCAGCCTTGTAATGATTCTTTAGGAACATTTGAAGCTTTTTCTCATAAGACAATGACAATCAGGCGAATGCAGAACAAAATGGTAAGACAGACTGTCAAGTTGCAGCGCTACAGTTCCCCATGCGGAGAAATCATTCTCGGGTCGGTCGGAGATGAACTGTGCATGTGCGACTGGGGCGAGAAGCCGTGTGCGGAAAAGAATAAGCGGAGAATCGAGCGGATGCTGAACGCGAAGTTCAGGGAGGAGAGTTCGGATGTCATAAAGCTGACAGTCAAAGAGTTGAACGAGTATTTCGCCGACGAGCGCAAGGTCTTTGACATCCCGCTGCGCCTTATCGGTTCGGAGTTCCAGCGGAGCGTCTGGAAGGCTTTGCTCGACATCCCCTACGGAGAAACCAGGAACTATATGCAGATAGCGTCTGCGGTGAACAACCCTAAAGGCGTGAGGGCCGTGGCTCAGGCGATAGGAGCAAACCCGATGAGCATAATCGTTCCCTGCCACCGAGTGATTGGTTCAGACGGCTCGCTGACAGGCTTCGCCGGAGGGCTGGACGCGAAACAGTATCTTCTTGCACTAGAGAAGACACCCGTGACTAAGATATGAGTATATTTGATTTGCATAGATACAAAAAACAAAGACTATGGAATATCTGTCAAAGGAACGATATGATCAGATTGCTGCGGAACTTGAGTTTTTGATCAATGAGGAATATCCGCGGATAAAGGATGACCTGTCGGAAGCCCGCGCACAGGGAGACCTGAGCGAGAACGCCGGCTATCGTGCGGCGAGAAGGGCTCAGGGGAAGGCCATCAGCAGAATCCGCTATCTCCAGAAAGTCCTCCAATACTCAAGGGTCATCGACACAAGCGCACTGCCCAAAGACCGGATTTCACTGCTCAGCAAGGTCGAGTTCACGAACCTGAGCAACAACACAAGAATGACATACACCGTTGTGAGTCCCCACGAGATGAACCTTCAGGAAGGAAAGATTTCCTGCAATTCTCCGATTGGCATGGCGCTGATGGGACGGCAAGTCGGCGAAACCGTGGATGTCCACGCACCCTCCGGAGTCTTTCAGCTCAGAATCGAGAGCGTGACGGTCGATGGCTGAACATAACCAAAATGTACCATTTTCGTGAAAATCAAAGTCCCCGCAAACTTTCGTCTGCAGGGACTCCTCAAATCGTGACCCGCACAGGATTCAAACCTGTAACCTTTTGATCCGTAG
>CAVBPI010000273.1:0-4011 GCA_963596955.1 bacterium
GGGCACAGGCTCTCCGTCATATTCTTCCGAACTGCCGATTCTTTTGAGCGAGGCCGTGTCGTCGAATCTTGACAATTTCAACGAGCAGCTTATGGCGAAGTTCAATGACTGGTTCGATAACGGTCGCCAGATTACGACTGAAATCAAGGTGTTCAGCGACAGTGAATACAATCTGGAGTCTGAAATTGACGGAGAAGAACTCGGCTACCTGATTGAGGACTGGATGGGTGAGAACACGGTCAAGTCCCAATTTTCAACGGATGTGGCGACATCTACGATGATGAAGTTTTCCAATGTCCGCATACCGATGGTTACGGAGGCCGGTAAGGCAATGGATGCACGAGCGTTCGGCCGCGAACTTCAGAAGATGCTCAAGGCGAAAGAGGTAAGGGCGAAGGTTACAACCGTAGGCCTTGGCAGGCTTATTATTATCATTGGCAGCAAATAATCCTGTTATGAGAAGAATTTTCATCATAGCGGCATTTCTTCTGTCGGTGCTCGTGCCGGCAGTGGAATCTTCCGCTCAGAACAATCTCGGCAAGGCGGATGACGTCGGGCGTATATGCCTAAACTCCGTCATAGCATCCAATTCGTCCATTCCACAGGGCGCGGGCAAGATGATGACGAACAAACTGAATCAGATTGCCACTAAGAACGGTGTGGGAGGTTCCGCGCTCAACCCGCGCTTCGTGATAACCGCGAATGTAGTGGAACTTGCACAGGAGGTAGTCCCGTCAGCCCCGCCTATGGTCGCTCTCGAACTTGAGACGACGCTCTACATCGGCGATGTCGTCAGCGGCACTCTATATAGTACCTATAGCTATGGAACGCGCAAGTGTGTCGGGGAGACTGCTGACAAGGCCTATCTTTCCGGACTGAAGAAGCTTCCCGTCGATTCTCCCGCGCTCCGCTCATTCGTGGAGGAGGGCAAGAATAAGATAGTGGAATACTACAATTCGCAGATTGACTTCATCATCTCAGAAGCGGAGAGCCTTGCTTCACAGAACCGCTATGACGAGTCCATCTCGCTTCTGATGCAGGTTCCGGAGGTATGCAAGGATGCCTATACCAAGGCGATGGCTAAGGCGACCGTCGTCTTCCAGAAGAAGGTTGATGACGAGGGTGCGGCTCTTTTGACAAAGGCAAAGGCTGCGTGGAAGGCAAACGCCACGGAGGAGGGCGCGGCCGAGGCGGCAAAGTATCTCGGTGAAATTTCACCGGCGGCTGCCTGCGCCGGCGAGGCGAATGCCTTCGCGGACAGCATCGCCAAGCATTTCAAGGACATGGACGACCGCGAGTGGAACTTCAGGATGAAGCAGTACAACGATGCCCTTGAGCAGGAGAACCGCCGCATGGAGCATGAGTTCTCGCAGGACAACCGCAGGCTGGACCTTGAGGAGAAGCGTCTCGAAGCGAATACCGAACTTGAAGGCAAGCACATCGACGCCAACGCCGAAAGGGCGAAGGCTGATGACGCCAAGGAACGATATACCCTCGACACGATGAAGGAGATTGCCGCGTCATACGGCAAGGCTCTTTCAAAGGCCAAGAATGTCACTCTCCCGTGGTGGTAGCACGGGACATAATAGACCATTATTACAAACCAATAAACACAAAGTATCATGAAAAGCATTAAAAAGCTGATTTTCGCAGCTGCGGCGCTGCTTTCCCTCGCCGCATTCTCTTCCTGCACGAAGACGGAAAAGACCTACGAGGAACTTCTCATCGGTGACTGGAACATTAACAGTGTGACTTTCGTGAAGGATAGTCAGGAAAACACTTACGAGGAGGAAACCCTTGAGAATGCCGGAAAACACGCAATCAAGTATTCTGCGGGGACACTGACAATCTATCTCGTCGACGACTCCTATACTTATAGCCTGAATATTCCTGATCTCAGTGAAACCGTGACATATGGTGAATCCATCTACGGCACATTCACGCAGGAAGGTGTGGGCACTTATGCCGGCAGCATCAACTTCACTGACAAGAACAGTCTGCAGCTGATTCTTGCGGAGACCGAGAAGAACGGCGTCGGAAGCTATGACGGGCAGGCATTCACTTGCACAAGAAAATAGGCATAATCCGGCATTGAACACCACGGAGTCTTTCAGGACTCTTGGACAACATTACATAACTCGCGGAATCGCGCAAAAAATCGCCGATTCCGCGAGTTATTTTATTGTGTATTCGATTCCTGAGGAATAGCGATTCGGCATTATCACGATGCAAAAAAACAATAACCCTGAAGTTTGCTCATTGGCAGGGACAACAGGGTCTTACGCTTGCAAAGGTAGGAACAGATTTCTATATTTGCAAGTGAATTTGAAACTTTTAATTTGTATTAAATGAAATATGACGAATGCTTGCAAGTGCTTTCTCCTGCACGATTAAATAAATATGCGCAGGCAAGTGGTAAAGAAAAAGCCGCAACCTTGCGCCTATACCAATATAACATCAAGTTAAGCCAACGTTTTTATGGCGTTGTAGGTATGTTTGAGATAATGCTGCGCAATGCCATAAACGCTCATTACAAACAATATTTCAATGACGATAATTGGATAGTCAATCATGCAAGGCCCGGAGGGTTATTTGAACAGGAATCTTCCGATATATTGCGCATACAGCGAGCTTATACAAATATGGGCGTGTACAATAACGACAAGATGGTCGCATCCTTTACATTTGGCTTTTGGACTTACTTGTTTACAAGGCGTAACTATCGTGTGGGAGGAAAGACGCTTCTTCAAATATTTCCAAACAAGGCGCATGGATTAAAGCAGACGGACATATACGAACAATTGACCGCCATCCGTGAATTTCGTAACCGAATAGCGCACCATGAACCAATTTGCTTCAATGCCGCGCGAGAAGTAGATACAAAGTATGCAAAAGAACATTATGAGTTGATGCGAACCTATATCGAATATATGGGATTTGATTCGGATTCTGTATTGCGAATGGTAGAAAAGCCGGATTCCATACTTAAAGTAATAGATAGTATGAGATAGAGTCCTTTAATTCGTTACCAACTTGATAGTGAATTGCATCGCATTGATTATGAGATATATACTTCATGGGAATCAATGCTTTGTTGTCATAGGTGAACATAAGTCAAATGATTTGAAATTTTATTTTTCCTATTTTTGCATAGGATTTGCGATGTTTTCGAGACTTGGAACGCCAATGTTTCAGAATGTCACGGTTTCGGAACACATCATATAGGAGAAATTTATAACACATTTTTATGAAAAGGATAATCACTTTTGCCCTCGGCATCGTCATGGGACTTTCCGCAGGCACACTCACGCTCTCCGCGCAGGAGTCACGCAACAACACGGCAGACGGCATCGTCGGCAACTATTTCATCGACTACAACGGCGAACAGTCCAAGGTCCGCTGCTACAAGGAGGCCGACGGCACCTACACCTTCCTCAACTACTGGTGCAAGAACATGTACGACAAGAACGGCAACATCTTCCTCGACACCAAGAATCCCGACAAGGCTCTCCGCAACAAGCCCTGCAACGAGATGATAATCATGTGGAATCTCAAGTACAACCCGGAGAAGAAGAACTGGAAGGGCAAGATTTACGACCCGACCAGCGGCATTCGCGTCGATGCCACCGTCCAGTTCACCAAAGACAACATGATTGCCGTCCGCGGCTCCGTCATGGGCATCGGCAAAACCGTCAAATGGAAGCCTATTCCGGAAGAGTAGATTCTGCTAACCAGTTTTGGTCATTATACCAATAAGAATGAAAACAAAAAAAAGACGGCTGAGATTCAGTCGCCTTTTTTAGTGCGGATGGCGAGACTCGAACTCGCACAGGAAAAACTCCCACTACCCCCTCAAAGTAGCGCGTCTACCATTTCGCCACATCCGCTTTGAATTGGGACTGCAAAGATAGATATAATTTGTATTCCTGCAAAATTTTTTGCTCAAAATTTTTACAGGTAGAGTCAAAAAGCAAGTGCAATTTACAACAATAAATTGAAGAAGCGTTCTTT
>CAVBPI010000274.1:0-577 GCA_963596955.1 bacterium
ATGCGCGTCTGTACTGAGGTACAAAAACTCTGTCGTCAATGTCAAACAGGTCATTGAACAATTCAGGCAACCAGTTCTGTGATTTCATAATAGGCATCATAATTTATAAATTTTAATTTTTGTTCTACTTCATCCGTCTTCCGCATCCCCTCGTTCCGAGCTTTCTGTTTCGGACGAACCCCTTTGTGTTCCTCAGCCCCTTGGGACTTACCCGAACACGCAGAGAGTATTTTCAAATCAGATGCCGTTACTATAAAACCTTGATAATCAGACAATTTGTCAGAGCGGTGCGTCAAAGTGACCGAAATTTCTGCCAAAAAGTCAGGCCCCCCGCAGTCTTAGGTGCGGTCTTGCTTACGCCGTCATGCTTTCGCAGTTTCAGATGTTGTCTTGCTTACGCCGTCATGCTTCCCGGTCTATGTAGAACTCGCGATACCACTCCGCGAATCGCCGCAGTCCCTCACGGAGACTTGTTGATGGCCTGAACCCGAAGTCCCGCTCAAGCGCGGAAGTGTCGGCGTAGGTCACGGGAACGTCTCCCGGCTGCATCGGCACCAGCTCCTTGTGCGCGTCGAAA
>CAVBPI010000274.1:638-4003 GCA_963596955.1 bacterium
CTGTTGCCGATGTTGTAAATCCTGTACGGCGGAACAGGCAGGCCGTCCTCGCCCGTACTTCTCTGCGGCGCCCCGTGCATCACGCGCACGACACCCTCAACGATGTCATCGACGAAAGTGAAGTCGCGGCGGCAGTTGCCGTAGTTGAAGATTCTGATTTTCTCGCCCTTAATAAGCTTGTTCGTGAAGCCGAAATATGCCATGTCGGGGCGTCCGGCCGGGCCATAGACCGTGAAGAAGCGCAGGCCCGTCGAAGGGATGTCGTAGAGCTTGCTGTAGGCGTGTGCCATGAGCTCGTTGCTCTTCTTCGTCGCCGCGTAGAGGGACACAGGATTATCCACCTTGTCGTCCGTGGAGTACGGAACCTTCTTGTTGGAGCCATAGACCGACGAACTGGATGCATAGACGAGATGGCTCACCCCGCCCTTGCCTCCGTCGTAGCTGTGGCGGCAGGCCTCGAGGATGTTGTAGAACCCGATGCGGTTGGACTCTATGTATGCGTCTGGATTGGTTATGGAGTAGCGCACCCCTGCCTGGGCGGCGAGGTTCACGACGATGTCCGGCTCAAAGTCGGCGAATATCCGGCGGACCAGCTCCGCGTCGGCAATGTTGCCGTGCACGAACTGCCATGAGCAGTCAGGATGTTCGGCGGCCGCGGCCCCGATGAGCTTCAGGCGATATTCCTTGAGCGCGACGTCGTAGTAGGCATTCATGCTGTCAATTCCCAGCACACAGACCCGCGGCTCGCTTTTAAGCAGCCTCAGGACGAGGTTGGCGCCGATGAACCCGGCAGCGCCGGTAACGATAACTTTCATCATTTCAATTGTTTTCCAAATGTTTTGAAATGTATTTTTGAGTCAGATTTTTCTGTCTTAATCTCTTTCAAAGATGTCGCGGGTATATACCTTATCTTTCACGTCGTCAAGGCATGAGTCATAGCGGTTCGCGATGATTGCCGACGAGAGCTCCTTGAACCTTGCAAGGTCGTTCACCACCTCGCTGCCGAAGAACAGCGTCCCGTCCTCAAGCGTCGGCTCATAGACGATGACCCTCGCGCCCTTCGCCTTGATGCGCTTCATCACGCCCTGAATGGCGCTCTGACGGAAATTGTCCGAGTTCGACTTCATCGTGAGCCGATAGACCCCGACCGTGACCTCATGCTCGCGCGTGCGGTTCCACTCGCTCGACGCGGTGTAGTAGCCGGCCTTGGCGAGCACCTGGTCCGCTATGAAATCCTTCCTTGTCCGGTTGCTCTCCACGATGGCCTGAATGAGGTTCTCGGGCACATCCTGATAGTTCGCGAGCAGCTGTTTGGTGTCCTTAGGGAGGCAGTATCCGCCGTAGCCGAAAGACGGGTTGTTGTAGTGGCTGCCGATGCGCGGGTCGAGGCAGACCCCGTTGATGATTGCCTTGGTGTCAAGCCCTTTCATCTCCGCGTAGGTGTCGAGTTCGTTGAAGTAGCTGACCCTCAGCGCGAGATAGGTGTTGGCGAAGAGCTTTACGGCCTCCGCCTCGGTAGTGCCCATGAAGAGCGTGTCGATGTTCTCCTTGACGGCGCCTTCCTGAAGCAGCTGGGCGAACACGTGCGCCGCCCTGTCAAGACGCGCGTCTCCCTCAGGCCGGCCGACGATGATTCGGCTCGGGTAGAGGTTGTCGTAGAGCGCCTTGCTCTCGCGCAGGAACTCCGGCGAGAAGATGATGTTCTCCGTGTTGAACTTGCGGCGGACATTTTCCGTGTAGCCTACAGGGATTGTCGATTTTATGACCATAATCGCGTGCGGATTCACCTCCAGCACGAGGCTTATCACCGCCTCCACCGCCGAAGTGTCGAAGAAGTTCCGCTGGCTGTCGTAGTTGGTCGGAGCCGCTATGACGACAAATTCCGCGTCGCTGTAGGCCGCCCGCCCGTCCGTCGTGGCCGTGAGGTCAAGCTTCTTTTCGGCCAGATATTTCTCGATGTACTCGTCCTGAATAGGGGACTTCCTCTCATTGATGAGCGCCACTTTCTCGGGGATTATATCGACCGCAGTGACATGATTGTGCTGGCTGAGGAGGGTCGCGATTGAAAGGCCCACATACCCCGTGCCCGCTACTGCAATTTTCATGGTATCGGGTTTAATTGATTAAACTTTATCTGTTTCTGAGCCATTCGTTTGCTTCAACATTGTCGCAAAGTTAGTCAGAATGGGGGATATATGCAAAAAAAGGACGGCCGTGTGCGCGGTCGTCCCTGAGAAATGCCTTATATTAATAAGGTATATTTCGATATATCCGGCTCCTCTACAGAAGGATGTACTTCGCGACGAAGATTGCCGCAAGGATATATGCCGCAGGCGAAATCTTCTTGAAGTTGCAGCAGAGGAGGTTGATGAGAACGTAAGAAATCATTCCGAGCATGATGCCGTCTGAAATTGAGTAGCAGAGCGGCATAGCGATGAGGGTGATGAATGCAGGGATGGCCTCTGAGTAGTTCTCGAAGTCAATGTCGCGTATAGGGGACATCATGAACACGCCGACGATTACGAGGACAGGAGCTGTGGCCGCGCTCGGAATGGCGAGGAAGATAGGGGAGAAGAAGAGTGCCACGGCGAAGCATACGGCAGCCGTGAATGCGGTGAGACCGCTGCGACCGCCCTGTGCGATTCCGGATGCGCTCTCCACGTAAGTCGTTGTGGTAGAGGTTCCGAGGCAGGCACCGGCTACGGTTGCGATGGCGTCGGACATGAGGGTCTTGTTGATGTCAGGAATGTTGCCCTTCTCGTCAATCATCTTCGCCTTCGTGCTCACGCCTACGACCGTTCCGATGGTGTCGAACATATCGATGAACATGAAAGTGAACACAACGACGAACATATCAAGCGAGAAGATGTGGCTCCACTCGAACTTGCAGAAAATCGGGCCTACTGAATCAGGAACGGACGCGATGCCGTTGAACTTGGTGATGTGCTCGCCAGTTGCTGGATCCTTCATCACAAGACCGAGGACTGCCGTTGCAATCATGCCGATGAGAAGCGCTCCCGGAACTTTCTTCACGACGAGGAAAGAGGTGAGGATGAGTCCGATGATGGCAAGCAGGGCCGTGCCGTGGGTGATGTCGCCGAGGGCTACTGTGGTGGCGTCGTTCGATACGATTACGCCTGCGTTCTTCAGACCGATGAAGGCGATGAAGAGACCAATGCCGCAGCCGATGGCCTTCTTGAGCGATGCCGGGATGGAGTCAACAATCCACTTGCGCACGTTGGTCACCGTGAGGAGAATGAATATGATGCCTTCGAGAAGGACCGCAGTGAGGGCGAACTGCCAGCTGTAGCCCATTCCGAGGCAGACCGTGAACACGAAGAATGCGTTGAGACCCATTCCCGGAG
>CAVBPI010000275.1:0-2735 GCA_963596955.1 bacterium
GGATGAGGTGTGGTTTGTGGAAAAAGACAAAGCCGGTGCAAGTCACGTTACTTCGCTATGTGAATACAAGCCTCGAGAGAATATTCAAAAGGGCTATCTGAACGGAAGATACGGAGCTATTCCATTCTTTGGCGAATTATATAATATTCATTGGAACGATGAGGACCGGAAATAGTCTGATGCGCGAGAGGCCGGAAGCCTTTCGTGATGCCCGTCTGATTGTGATTGCATCAGAGGGTAAAGATACGGAGAGAATATATTTTGGTGCGGTGGCAAAGGAGTATGCAAACCCTCGTGTACATGTTCATATTCTTGAACGTGGAGCAGGGGAAGAGAATAATTCAAGTCCGGAACATGTCCTAAGGCAGTTGAATGATTATAAAAGCACCTACGACCTTGAGGCTGATGATGAACTCTGGCTTGTCATCGATAAAGACCGCTGGACGGAAGCGATGCTTTCCAGGGTTGCGACAGCCTGCTCTCAAGATCAGTTTATGAATATGGCCTTGAGTAATCCTTGTATAGAGTTGTGGCTCTTGCTTCATCTGTTGGATCCGTCAGCATTGTCTGTGGATGAAAGGATGCTATGGTTGGAAAACAGACGGCGGACAAAAAATTCGGATCCATTGTTAAAAGTCCTGCTTCGACAGCAGATGGGGTCTTATCACGAGTCTTATTACGACACCTCACTGCTAATTCCGCATATCGAAGATGCAATCGCACGTGCCAGAGCGCTTGATGTGACCCCGAATGATCGCTGGCCTCAAGGACTCGGCACAAGAGTCTATCTGCTGGCAGAAAGCATAATGAACCGTAAATGAAATAATAAGAATCATACCTTGCCACATGATGTGGGTAGAATATCAGAAATGAGTTTGTGATGCGTTTCCCTATAGGTCGATAAGATATTTGAGTTGATGTGGATTTACTAAAAACTATGATTGAAATAGATAAAAAGTTCATCTCGGATCTGCTGACCAAGGCTGCAGCGAATCCGCGCCTACGTCAGAACTATGACATGCGCACGTCGCCCGACGACGGCAGCCAGCGTATGCTCAATGCCCTTCTGCCCGGCACGGTTGTTCCGATTCATCGGCATCCGCACAGCACTGAGAATGTGCTGCTGCTTCAGGGAAAATTGGTCGAAGTCCTTTACGAGGAAGATCGGCTTGGGGAGGACTTTGAACGCGGGATGGATGCGCAGGATGTGACGCGCGGACGCCGGCTCAGGGAAACTGCCCGCATTGTACTCGACCCGTCATCCGGCAGTTTCGGCTGCGTTGTCCCGGCCGGTGTCTGGCACACGGTCGAGGTTCTGGATCCGTCCGTCATCTATGAGGCGAAAGACGGAAAGTATGGCGAGGACGGCAGCGAGGTGCTGCAGTAGGTGGGATGCCGTCGAGGGAAAGCCTTGACAGAGAAATCAGTTTGCCATCAGCACTTCAGTGTAGTCGTTTTCGGAATTTGTCAGTGCTATTGGGGACAGGGTTTTCAGATTGCGCCAGTCGAGGTCGTAGATGCGTGCCCCGCTGACAGTTTCCGCAAAGTTGAGGAGAATATGATCCGGTTTCCCGGGATGTGATGTCGCGGAGACGATTCTTCCCATTTTGCAGGTGTAGATGGCCTGGTCCATCTCTCCGGTCTCGGGATTGACGGGGCGGAACAGGCTCGGGCCTCCGTCGTATGTGACTAGGTAGCCGACGGTTTCATCTCCGGCCGTGCTATCTCCGGCCGTGTCATCAGCGGTTGTGCCGTTGGCGACACGGAAAGGAATCACTGCCGCGGCTTCAAGGTCTTCGACTTTCCGGAATCCGTCCTTGTCCAAGATGACCGTCGTCCAGTTGCCGTTGCCTCTGTTCGCGGACAAAAGGTATGAGGAAGAGCCCACGGTTCCGATGAAGACTCCTGGATAATTTCCGAAATATTCGGGCTTCAGGCCTTCCGGAAGGGAGAATGTAGGCTGCACCGGAGCCGGACTGGTCTTGGTCATATAGTCGGCTCCTGTTTCAATAGGCAATGCCACCAAAGTGCAGATTCCGTCACGGCAAACAATGGCATGGGCGGTCTTTGCCGGGGTCATGAACAGTGCCACGACATCGGTCGCGAGGGTTTCCGCCTTGCCCGTAAAGAAATCGACATAAACGGCGGTTCGATTTTCTGCATTTCCTGAAATTCCGCAGAGACCGTATGACCTCGGGACATTGATGATGGAATGAAAGTTTTCCGGCTGGGCGACTTCAAGTGATTTCCGGCCGACATTGTTCTCATCAAGGATGAATCCCTCGATGTTCTTCAATGTATTGCTCCTTCCATAGAGCCTCAGCTCTTTCGGAGACTGACCGTCCGTGATTCTCAATTTCCCGATTTTCTGCAGATTCCCTTCACGCATCACGCTGACCTCCACATCCGCAGCGGGGTATCTGTATGGCAGCTCCGCAGTTATGCCCTCCGGCGTGACTTCCAGCCTTTTTGCATATATGCCCGATGCCTTGCCCAAAGGGAAATGAATGTCTCCGGTTTCCCAACAGAAAGTCAGCATGACATTGTCCGTCTGCCGGTAGCCTGTGCCCTTCAGATGAACCGCGTCCCCGGGAGCTCGCTCCAGTCCCTCTTCTTCAAGGCTTGCTTCCTGAATGAAAACGGTCTCTTGGGCCGGCTCGCAAGTATTTCTGTTGCAGGATAATGTAATCACCGATGCGAGCAGCGCCACGACGAACGCTCCCGCTGTGCTGTAA
>CAVBPI010000275.1:2745-3249 GCA_963596955.1 bacterium
TTTCCTTGAGGTCTTCTTCGGGGGCGGTGGCGTACCACTTGCCGGCGGCCTTAAGCTGGAACTGACGGCCTGCCTGCTCGAAGAGGTAGGACATGTCTGTGTCGTCGCTGAAGTAGCAGAGACCCTTGGCGCGGATGATGTTGCGCGGCCACTTCTTCGCTACGAAATTGTCGAACTTGTTCATGTCGAAGGCAGGGCGGCGGCAATAGACGAAGGTGCCGATGCCGTATTCCTCGACCTCGCCGCCCTCATGGTCGTGGTGATGGTGGTGATGATGCCCTCCGACTTCCTCGTGGTGATGGTCATGGTCTTCATCCTCGTCGTGTTCGTCGTCATCGTGGTGATGATGCCCGTGCCCGTCCTCGTCGTGTTCGTCGTCATCGTGATGATGATGTTTATCTTCCTCGTGGTCATGCTCCGCCTTGTGGGCGTCTTCTTCGGAGGTCTCGATGCCCTTGATCCAGCCGGCGGAGGCTGACACCTTGTCATAGTCGAACAGGTGGG
>CAVBPI010000275.1:3259-3996 GCA_963596955.1 bacterium
TTGTTGATGAGGACGGTGTTGCAGAACTCAATCTGCTGGATTACAAGGTTTTCGATATCTTCCTCGTCGATGTTCTTCATCACGAGGGTGTCGCCGCAGTCGAACTCGCTCTGCATTCTCATCGCATCCACGACGGTGACGATGTTGTCGAGCCGGCAGATGCCGTACTTCGTGTAGAGGCCGCCGAAGGTCGGAATGCTGCAGATTGTCCTCGCGATAGGCTCAGGTTCGCAGATTCCGCTGGCCTCAATGACGATGTAGTCGAACTTCTGCATCCTCATGAGCTCATAAATCTGCTCGATGAGGTCGGTTTTAAGCGTGCAGCAGATGCATCCGTTTTGGAGTGCGACGAGGCTGTCGTCCTTCTTGCCGACCACTCCGCCTTTCTGGATGAGATCCGCGTCTATGTTTACTTCTCCTATGTCATTGACAATCACGGCAAAGCGTATGCCCTTTTCGTTTGCCAGAATCCTGTTGAGGAGCGTCGTCTTGCCGCTTCCGAGATAGCCGGTGAGCAGGAGAACCGGAATTTCTTTCTTTTCCATTATATAAGTTTTTACATTATCATAATATTGTCTCTCGCCCCCGTCATCACATTATTCCAACATTCAATATCTCCATGTCATCTCGAACGGAGTGAGAAATCTTTACGCCAGTCTTCTTCGTTGACAAATTGTCATAATAAAATGCGCCTCATATTCGCGTCAAAGTCTGTGCCTTTGCCGGAAAAACGCTAT
>CAVBPI010000276.1:0-3995 GCA_963596955.1 bacterium
GAGTCGCACAGCGTCGTGAACTCGTCGAAGATAGGGGAGGAGGCCATAGAGCACATCCAGCCCTCCAGCTTCGCCGACCTGCTTGAACTGCTTCCGGGAGGACGCGCAGAGGATCCGGTTCTCGGAGCTCCGCAGACCATAAACCTGCGTGCAGCCGCATCTCTTTCCGACGACAACTACTCAACATCGTCGCTCGGAACCAAGTTTCTCATCGACGGCATTCCGCTGAACAACGACGCCAACCTTCAGGCCACTCCCGTCTGGAGCAATTACGGAAGCTCGTTCGTCAATGCCGGGGCGGACATGAGAACGATTCCTACCGACGACATTGAGTCCGTTGAGATTGTCCGCGGCATACCCTCCGTCGAGTACGGCGACCTTACCAGCGGAATGGTGAAAATCAAGCGCCGTCAGGGCGGACGCGACCTCCGGGCACGCTTCAAGGCCGACATGAAGAGTATGCTGTTCTACACCGGCAAGGGCTTCGAGTGGGGGGGGCATGATAAGTTGACCATGAATCTGGACTTCAATGTCCTCGATTCAAAGAATGAACCCCGCAACCCACGCCAGAACTACCGCCGCTTCACGTTCAGCTACCGCGTCGGCAAGAGCCTCTCCCTCGACCGCTTTCAGATTTCAGTGAGCGGCAACCTCGACTACACCGGCTCATTCGACACTCGCAAGGCCGACAAGGACCTCGACTTCGGCGACTGCGGCCCGATAGAGACATACGATTCGAAATACAACCGCTTTGTCGCAGGCGGAGAATTTAGCCTCCGCAACAAGGAAAACGGATTCTTCCGCAAATTCTCGCTTACGGCCTCCGCAACGGGGGAATATGACATCATCGACAGATGGAAATATGTCGTCCTCGGCTCTCCCGTGCCTCTCTCCACCTCGCTGGACGAGGGCGAGCACGACGCCGTGACCGTACCTTACAAATATGAGGCGACGATGCAGGTCGATGGACGCCCGTTCTATGCCTACATCAAGGCCTCGACCCTCTGCTATGCCGGCACCGAGCACACAGACAATGACTTCCGCTTCGGACTGGAATGGAACCTTGACAAGAACTTCGGCAAGGGCGTGATTTTCGACCCTTTCAAGCCGTTCTCTCCGGACATGAACGTGCGTCCGCGCAATTTCAGTCTCATTCCGGCCAACCATCAGCTCTCAGCATACGCAGAGGACAACTTCACCTGGAACGCGGGACGTTTCCGCATAGAGGCCATGGCCGGACTCCGCGCGGGGATGATGCTCGGACTTGGAAGCCGCTACGAAATCAACGGCCGTCTCCACCTCGACCCGCGCCTGAACCTCCGCCTGAACTTCCCCGAGTTCACGCTCGGAGGAGAGCCTTTCAAGTGGGCGTTTTCCGCCGGCGTCGGGCAGCACACCAAGCTGCCTACCATGGCCCAGCTCTTCCCGAATCCTATTTACTACGACATCACCCAGTTCAACTACTGGCCTACCGACGAGAGCAAGCGCCGCATAAACCTGTTTGTCAAGAAGATAGACCCTACAAACTACAGTCTTGCTGCGGCACGCAACTTCAAGTGGGAAGTCCGCACGGACACGCAGTGGAACGGATGGTCGTTCGCGCTGACATATTTTCAGGAAGACATGACCTCCGGATTCCGCAACAACAGCTCCGACTACACCCGCGTGATTTACAAGGACTACGACGAGAGCGCGGTTGACAAAAGCACGCTGACCGGTCCGCCGAGCCTTGAGAACCTGCCGTATCAGCCTGACACTCTGCTGGTTTCATACACGTTCGTCACAAACGGCAGCCGCACGAAAAAGGAGGGCGTCGAATTTACCCTTGCGACGAAGCGGCTCGACGTTCTCAGGACGAAGCTCACGGTGAACGGCGCATGGTTCCGCACGAGGTACATGAACTCGCTTCCGCAGTATTACCGCCCTTCGGTGGTCGTCTCCGGCAAGACATATCCATACGTCGGGATTTACGAGGACAGCGACAACTACTTGAGGGACAGCTTCAACACCAATTTCACCTTCGACACCCAGATTCCCCGCTTCGGACTCATATTCTCGACTTCATTCCAATGTCTGTGGTTCACGGGCTATCAGAACGGATGGCGCAACCCGTATCCTCTCGCGTATATCGACAAAAACCTTGAGACACACGAGTTTACGGAGGAATCGTCGAAGAACGGTGTGCTTGCCCTGATGATAAAGCCGGAGCGCGACGAGTCCATTTTTCTCTACAATCGCGTGCCCTTCAGCATGAACGTGAATCTGAAAGTGACGAAAAAACTCTACCGCGACCGCCTGTCGATTGCCGTGTTCGTCAACAAGATTCTGGACTATACGCCCTCGTACATAACGAGGATGGGAGTGGAAATCCGGCGCGAGGTGATGCCTTACTTCGGAATGGAACTGAACTTCAAGATATGATTAGGTGAACGGGTGTATAAATATGATTATGAGTATGATAAAAGAATATTTACGATATATTTTCGTGGCTCTGACGTTTGCGGTTTCGCTTTCGGGGTGTACGAAATATGACGACGCGGAGCTCTTTACCTCGCTGACACTCGAAACCGAGCTGCCGGACGGCGCCAAGGCAGTGCTCGTCAATGCCGACAACAGCCTCAAGGGAACGTTCATACGGAATGTGAATACCCTGCAAAGCTTTGACTATCCGGCATTTGTCAAGGGACGCTGCACCGTGAGGATTCCCCGCGGCGTGTATATGCTCTCGTTCGACGGCACCGCCACCCTCGACGACGGCTCGAAGATTAAGGTTCGCTACGCCGGAAACAACACCTACGAGTCGGCGGTCACGCTGCTGGACGCGAGCGAGAAGATGGTACTTAAACTGACTGTGCTGAAATGAAACTTTGGAGTGTCATATCAATGATTGTGGCGGCTGTCTCGCCCCTGTCCTTGCCGGTTTATGCATCTTCTGCCGTAGGCGATTCTCCGAAGCCCGGTTCTCAGGCAGCCCGCCGGATGCCTCGTGCCGAGGCGGACTCGCTGACGGTGACGCTGCGCTCGTTTGAGACGGATGCTCCCGTCGAGGCCGTGGGGCGCGAAGTCTCGGAGCACAGCACCGCCTCACGGCTTTTCGCACGCCGCCATTCCCTGACGGAAGTCGAGGCGCGATTCAACTGGAGACAGGAGAGCTTGCCCGTTTTGGAACCGCTCGGTAACGCCGCCATGACGGGGGAGTTCAATGTCCGCTCTCATGTCATTCTGAACGACCGCTCCGTGGCAGTTGCCGGAGCAGACTACTACAACGGGGTGAAGCGCAATGTCCGCTGGAACTCCGTCTCCGACTATGAACTGCTCGCGCCATACGTGATGGCGGATTCTCTCGGAGGCGACCTGCGCACTTCGCAGTACTCCTTCTACGGCGGCTATGCGATGCGCCATCGCCGCTTCAACTGGGGAGTCGGAGCCGGCTACCGCGCCCTTCACGAGTACCGGCAGGTCGATCCGCGCCCCCGCAGCGTCGTCTCGGACTTCCATCTCGACCTCTCCGCCGGCATCCTCTTCGACCGTTACAGGCTCAACGCCGATGCCTCCCTGCGGCTCTACCGCCAGTTTCAGGAAGTAAGCTTCATGAACGAGCGCGGAGCCAACACCTCGGAACTTCATTTCACAGGGCTCGGAACTCATTTCGAGCGCTTCACCGGCTCAGGCGACTATTGCGCCACGCGCTACCGGGGAACCGGCTGCGACGTCGCCCTCTCGCTGATGCCGCTGCATTTTGGAGGGTTCTACGCGCTTGCGGGATATGGCCTGTTTGACGTGAACCGCACGCTTGCCAACCAGAACAAGGTGCCGATTACGAGGATGCTGCGGCATCGGGGATATGTATCTCTCGCATACCGAGGCGGTTCTGCATCCTTTGACTGGGGCGTGTTCGCCGATGCCTCCGCGGAGGTGTCCGACGGACGGGAGAACGTGATAGACAACGGCTTGGGGAACATCTATAATGTGCTCTACACCATACCGATGTACCG
>CAVBPI010000277.1:0-3992 GCA_963596955.1 bacterium
GTTACGATGATTGCGAAAATGTAAAAATGGTTGTTCTGTCCGTGATTTGTGTATATCTCCGTATCGTTGTAATTCATATCTTTGCATCATGAATAATCCGAAAGATAATCTTTGAGTTTAAGGTTTATTTTTGAGGATAGATTCATTTTTGAAGAAAGAGTGTACTGGAGTACTCGACTGATGAAAAAATTAATATAGGCCAAAATAAATCTTAAATGATATGAAGAAGTTTATTTTTGTGATTTTTTGCAGTATATTAACACTTAATGTTATGGCACAGAAAAAGATAGTACAGACGGCGGGGCATGATCAGCTGGGGGAGTTCGCGCCGGAGTTTGCTCATCTCAACGATGACATCCTGTTTGGTGAGGTCTGGAGCCGCAATGACCTGCTGAGCCTTCGTGACCGCAGCCTTGTGACGCTCACCTCGCTTATCAGCCAGGGGATTACAGACAATTCTCTGATATTCCATCTCCAGAGCGCCAAGAATAACGGCATCACGAGGACGGAAATTGCTGAAATCATCACTCACATCGCGTTCTACGCCGGATGGCCAAAGGCCTGGGCGGCATTCCGCCTTGCAAAGGACGTGTGGGCTGAGGATACGGCCGATGAGGATGCGAAGGCGGCATTCCAGAGGGAGATGATATTCCCGATAGGGGAGCCGAACACGGCTTACGCTAAATATTTCATCGGCAACAGCTATCTTGCGCGTGTGTCGGCGGAGCAGGTTCCGATTTCAAATGTCACTTTCGAGCCGCGCTGCCGCAACAACTGGCATGTCCATCATGCGACTTCCGGCGGCGGACAGATGCTCGTCGGAGTGGCCGGACGCGGCTGGTATCAGGAGGAAGGCAAGCCTGCGCAGGAGATTCTTCCCGGCACGGTCATCCACATCCCTGCAAATGTAAAGCATTGGCACGGAGCCGTTTCGGACAGTTGGTTCGCACATCTTGCCTTTGAAGTCCCGGGCGAGAACTGCTCCAATGAGTGGCTGGAGCCGGTGACCGATGAGGAGTATGACAAACTTAAATAGTTAATCCTCGGTGACGCTGTCGTCGTTTATTCGTTCATAGGCAAGAATGCGGGCATCCTCGTTTCTTGCCTGTTTTTCGTCATATTCGTGGTCCCAGCGGCGGTAGTATTCAATCTGCGGGTCTTCAAAGAGGCTCATTTGGACGGCACTCTCTCGGGTGAACTTCGAGACTTCGAGACCGACCTGCCGGACAGGTGTGCGGCCGTCCCAGATTTCCGAGAGCATCCTGCGCCCGGCATTGAGAATGAGCGCCGTTACGTCTGTCGGCTGGGGAAGCGTGCATTGTTTCTGCGCTACGCTGAAGTCGTTGTGCTTCACGAATATGGATACTACCGAGCCTCGGAACCCATGGCGTCGCATCCTGTGGGCGACGATGCAGGCGACCTTGAACAGTTCCCGGTCAAGAGCCGTCGTCTCCGTGATGTCCTTTGCGAATGTCCTTTCCGCGCTGATGCTCTTGGCCTCCTGTTGCTCGGTCTCCACGGGTTCGTTGTCGTGTCCGTTTGCATTTTCGTGCAGCTGGGTTGCGTATCTCTTTCCGACAATCCTTGCAATGGCGGCTTCCGGTCTTTTCGCGAGATCTCCGATGGTGTAGATTCCGTATGATGCAAGCCTCTCGCGGGTTTTTCTTCCGACCCAGAGCAGCTCCCCGACCGGCAGCGGCCACATCTTCTCGGGAACGTCCTCCTCCCAAAGCGTGTGAACTTTGTCCGGCTTTTCAAAGTCGGAGGCCATCTTGGCGAGCAGCTTGTTCGAACCTATACCGACATTGACGGTGAATCCGAGCTTGGAGTGAATCTCGTCCTTGAGCCTCGTTGCCACTTCTACGGGATCTTTCCTGTAAAGCCTGAGACTCATGTCAATGAAGCATTCGTCAATCGAAAATTTCTGAAGCACAGGAGAGTAGCTGCGACAGATGTTCATGAATCCATCTGAGCACTGCTTGTACCATGCCCAGTCGCCGCGGACTATGACAAGATTGGGGCAGGTGCGCAGTGCCATGCTGACAGGCTGGGCGGTCTTGATCCCGAGTTTCTTTGCCGGCATCGAGGCCGCGGTGATTATGCTCCGGCGGTCGGACGGGTCTCCGGACACGACGGACGGGACGAGCCTGATGTCTGACCCGCCTTCGGACAGAAGCTTGACCGCGCTCCAGCTGAGAAACGCGGAGTTGACGTCTATATGAAATATTGCACGCCGTTGCATAGCATCTTAGGTCTATCAGTTGCATCTCAAGCCCCCCTCCACACCATCCAGATCCCGTCAGATACGCTCAAAGAACCGGAGATTCGAACGCTCTGCCTTAAGCTCGCCGTTTTCGATGCGGTGGATGATTTCCACGACCTTGTCATTGCATGGGGTAGGCACGCCGACCTTGCGGCCCTGTGCGCAGACGGCCCCGTTGATGGAATCGACTTCGGTTTTCTTGCCGCGCTCTATGTCCTGAAGCATGCTTGCCTTGAGCAGGGCGTGCTTGCGTATCGCGAGCGGGATGATGAAGAATGAAATGGCTTTCTTGACGGGATTGTGGTAGTCAAGCAGCTTCACGATGTCCTTGCCCTGTACCGGTTCAATCCTGATTCCGGACGCGGCGCAGACATCGATGCACTCCTTGATGAGCCTCTGGACGATGCGTCGTGACGGTTTCGGACCGGCTGCCTCGCCGAATGTGCAGCCGAGCACAGCGCTCATTCCGGAGAACGCCGCGTTGATGAGCAGCTTGCTCCAGCGCGTTCCGAGGAAGTTCTCATCGACCTCGACCGGTCCCATCTTCTCAAGCAGGGCCTTTACCTCGGCGAAGTGATTACCCTTGCCTTTGAACGTGCTTCCGAGCGAGAACGTGAGGCTGTCAGGTGAGCTCGTGAGCTCGCAGACTCCCGGCTCCAGCATCGTCGCTCCCCATGCTACCGTGCATCCGAGTACCCGGTCCTCGCCGACGATTTCTGCAATCTGCGGCTCAGGGAGACCGTTCTGGAGAGTCACGATGACTCCGTCCGATGCCAAATAATCCTTCAGAAAGTTTACCGTTGCAGTATTGTTCTGTTGTTTAGTCATTAGGAAGATGATGTCATAGATTCCGGTCATCTCCTTGTCTGTCAATGCCGTCACTTTCTGGGTGAAATCCAGCGTCCCGACCACGTGCGCCCCTTTTTCGCGGAGTGCCGCCACATGTTTCTCGTTATGATTGATGAGGTCAATCTGTCCTCCGTTCTTGCTGATGACTGCGCCGAGTATGGTCCCGAGCGAACCTGCGCCGTAAATTGCTGCTCTCATAATTCGTAAAGTTCGCGATTAGTGCAAACCGCCGCAAATTTAATGATATTTTCTCACTTCTTTTTGCCGGACAGTTTTTATTGCCGTACCTTTGCCGCCTAAAAGTAATGTAGTGTGCGAACGCGTTCATTTTTTTTCAACCTCCTTGAAAACGCAGCAGTTCGCTTTTTGGCAGTTTCGATATGAATAAGATAAAGGAGATTCTTAAGATTGGTGTTCCCATAATGCTGGGACAGGCATGCGTGATAATTCTGGCATTCGCCGACAACATAATGATAGGCTGGCACAGTGTGGACGAACTGGCGGCGGCCTCATTCGTGAACAATGTGCTCAATCTCTTCATTCTTACGGAGCTGGGCTTTGTCGCCGGTATGACTCCGATGATGGGAGCCTTTCACGGAACGGGGAATGTCAAGGGCATCGGCGTGACCCTGAAAAACGGAATATTCGTCAACGGGATGATCGGGCTTGTGAGCGTCGTTCTTCTGGCGATAATCTATTTTCTTCTCGACCGCTTCGGCCAGGCACCGGAACTCCTTCCACTGATTAGACCTTATTATATAATAGTCGCCGTCTCGACCCTCTTCCAGCTCGGATTCAATGTCCTCAAGCAGTTCACCGACGGACTGAGCAAGCCTGTAGTGTCAATGGTTTTCTTGATGATAGGAAATCTCCTGAACAT
>CAVBPI010000278.1:0-3986 GCA_963596955.1 bacterium
TTCTGTGCATCCCTTGAGCTTAAACCAGACAGTTTACTGAATCCATGCTCAACCTCATCGGTGTCGAGGCGCAATTTATCTACAACTTTGCAGGCTATGAGTTTGACTATTATAGCATAAGTTGTCTGTAGCGCGAACAGGGCCTTGTGTTCCAGTTCGTTGTTACATATCGAAGTCCCGAATATCACCGACAGATCATTGCGGCGTTTCTCAATGTCACTGCTTTTCCCGTTGTCGTCAGACGACAGGTGCATGAGGCATTTCCATTCTTCCAGAAGCATCAATGTCTTTCCCGTCGCATTGTCGCATATTTCATGAAACAGGTTTCTCGCCAAATCCTGTGTGTCTGAAGAACTTGCCTCCGAAATGGAAAAGTCCTGAATGATATTGCTCGGAGCGAATTTTTTAGTTGAGTTGTTCAGAATTGCACCGACAATCATCTCCATGTCCGACACTTGCAGTTCGTGCAGGGTTGTGTGCCGTATTTCTTCTCCGATATGTTGAAAATATGCAATCCTTCTACCATCAGTAAGGATCGCGTCGTATTGGATACCCTGTGTGTTCCTCATAGCAATGAGGTAATCACGGACCTGCTCATAGGCTTGCGTTTCGGAGCTCTTGTTTTCCAGCTTGCTGTGATGCTTATATTCTATTATAAGATTATTTACAATGGCATCAATGCGTCCGCGTCCGCTTTTTCTGGATTGCAGGCCATAAAATGAATGCACGACTCCATTGACAGGCGTCTCCTTGTGAAATGATATTTCGATACCTGTCTTTGCCCGAATCAGGAAATACAGTTCCCTTTCGAATATGGCAGATGTCTCGGCTTCGCTCCGTGACTTCTTTGTTTTTGTTACAATACTGGACAATACCGTCTCAGCCTGATTCCTGAAGTCGGCGCTTTTTGTCCATTCTCTAATTATATCATCCATATATTCTCGTGGCGTTATTCCTGAATAAGAGTACAAATATAGCCAATTTTAGTACAACTGATACTCAATCCAGTGCCAGATGAGCCAGATGCGGCGTTTCAGGACTTCGTAGTTGAGGGTTTCGGCGGTGTCGCGGGGCTTGTAGTTGTTCATCGTGATGCCGGAGGTGAAGAGTATTGACGGGATTTTGTGCTGTGCGAAGATGTGCTGGTCGGTAATCTTGAAGAAGACCTTGGTGAAGTTCTCGCTGCCGTAGTAGCTGTGGCAGAGTTCGAGGTTCGTCTCGAAAATGCGGTTGCACCAGTCCAGGAGCTCGCTTTCACGGCTTCCGAGCGTGCCGCCATCGACGGCGAGCAGGTAGTCCTCGCGGCCGGACGGGAGAGGGGAGAGCGAGCAGCCGATCTGGTCGAGGTTCACCGCGAACCTTATCATCTCCGGCCAGATTGTCTTTCCGGTGGCCGGGTCACGGAAGCGTCCGTTCTCAAGCGCCTCCCAGAACGCCGCCGAGCCGGCCATGCCCTTCTCCTTCGCGTCGAAAGCTACGAAAATGATGCTCTTGAAATATGCCTTGCCTATGATTTTCGACATCCTGAACATCTCCGCGAGGCTTATCGCAGCCACCACTCCCGAAGCGTTGTCGTCGGCTCCGGGGTACATCTTGCCGCCGAAATTGCCGAGATGGTCGAAATGCGCTCCGACGATGACATATTCATTCTCATGGATTTTCTTCGACCCGTTCATGAATCCCACGACATTGTGCCCGACGGCGCCGCTCTCGGTCCTGAACGACTGCACATATCCCTGCCTCTCGCCGCTTCCCCCTATGGGCTCCAGTCCCGCTTCCCTGAAACGCCGCTCTATGAAGAACGCCGCCTCGGCTCCGCCCCTCGTTCCGGTGGCCCTGCCGTCGCACAGGCTGTCGGCGAGAAATGCCACCTGACGCTGCAGCTTCGCTTCCCACACCACGTTCCTTGCGGGGTAGCGCTGCGCCGACGCTCCGACGCCGAGACAGAGCAGGAGGGAGAAGGCCGCGAGATATGACCTGATGTTCCGTAATGTTCCGGATTTTTTTATCTTATTTGTCCGAATGGGCATATAATCTGTTTTTTAATGATTATCTTTGCAGACTTGTGCCTGCGGAGCCGCGGCCTTTGGGGCCGGATGTTTCGGGCGCGAGAGGCAGGTCGTACAAAACGCCGCCAAAAGTAGTGATTTTTTTGCGATGAGCAAACCGGTAAAGACATTTTATTTGACATTGTTCATGACCGCGGCCCTTCTCCTGAAGGTCGCGGCGCTTCCGGCTTTTGCCCAGTACGACAGGGACGGCTTCATGTACCGCGGACGGGTCGCGCTCTCGGAGGGCAAGTTCTCGCAGGCAATAGAGAACTTCAACGTTCTCGCGCGCCTCGACACCACGGACTACGAGAACTACTTTTTCCGCGGCATCGCCAAATACAACCTCGGGGACTTCCGCGGGGCCCGGCAGGACTTCAACACCGCCGTGCGCATCAATCCTGTCTTCACCTCCGGCTACCACTACCGAGGCATCACCGAAAGCCGTACCGGCGACTACGACGCCGCGCTCCGGGACATAAACAAGGCCCTTGAGCTTCGTCCGGGCTACTCCGGGCTCTACTTCAGCCGAGGCGTGACCTACTTCCTCTCCCAGCGCTTCGACAGCGCGGTGAAGGACTTCGACCGCTACATCCGCAAGGAGCCCAAGGATCCTTCCGCCTACCTCAACCGCGGCGCGTCCTACCTCTTCCTCGGCGACACCCTCAAGGCCATGACGGACTATAACAAGGCGATAAGGCTCGACCGCTTCGATGCCGAGGGCTATGTCCGCAGGGGACGGCTCTACGCGGCGCAGAACCGGATGGACCTTGCGATTGAGGACATGGACAAGGCAATCGCGATAGACACTTCAAACACCTTTGCCTATTTCAACCGCGCCCTGATGTACTACGAGCAGCAGAGGTACCGCGAGGCCATGTCGGACCTCAACCGCGTGCTCAGGGACGAGCCGGGAAATGCGCTGACCCTCTACAACAGGGGACTGATTATGGCGCAGCTTGGCGACTACGAGGGCGCTCTCGCTGACCTTGACAGGGTGCTGAACATCAATCCGGACAATGTCCTCGCGCATTTTAACAGAGCTTCCGTCCTCATAGAGCTGGGGATGTACCGTGACGCTCTCGAAGACTACGACAGGGCGATTGAGCTCTATCCGGACTTCGCCAAGGCCTACATGAACCGCTCGTATGTCAAGAACCTGCTCGGTATGCAGAAGGAATCTAAGGCCGACTATCAGACTGCGCAGCGCAAGGTCGCGGAATACCGGGCGAAGAACGTCACCGACGAGGGCTCGCTCGCCGACACGACGAAGAAATACAGTTCGCTTCTCGCCTTTGACGCCGACTTCGCGAAGAAGGACTTCAACGACGAGATGCTTCAGCACCGCGACGTCGATATCAAGCTGCGGCCGATGTTCCGTTTCGTGCCGACGGATTCGCGTGACGAACGCGACTACATAACTTCCCACATCTATGAGAATCCGCTCCTCCAGCGCTTTGAGAACAGCCTTCCGGTCGGAGTGACGATTGACAACACCGGTGCGGTGAAATGTTCCGGAGACTTCACGAGGCTTCGTTCCGACGGCCTTTCAGCCGCGCAGCAGGAATTTCTCAAGGCTCTTGCAGACAGCCGCGACCGGCAGTACAACCTTGCGCAGACCCACTACGACAACGCCGTCTCGGCCACTCCGGCGACGGATGTCGAGAATCTGTACCGGGCGTTCTACTACATGAACCGCGGCGTGCTCCGTGCTGACATGATTGAGTTCATCTCAAGCATCGAGAGCAATGTCCAGTCTCTATCGATGGACGATTCCGGCAACACAAGGGCAAGGGTGAAGGACCGTGTGACGCGCAGTTACGACTACTCCGAGGCCATCGCCGACCTTGTCGAGGCCGACAGGATTGTGGGGGATATACCATATATATTATATAACCTCGCGAATCTCTATTGTCTCTCGTCGGATTTCGTGAAGGC
>CAVBPI010000279.1:0-3979 GCA_963596955.1 bacterium
GTCTTTTTCGCTGTCATTATAAATCAATTGCTTCTCCGGGAATGAGTCGGGCGCAATCAAATCCTTTTCTGATTTTCCGAATGTCGAGAGATTGAGTTCGCCCAGAAAAGTTTCTTTGGTTTCCTCAGTCAATTTGAAGGCATCGGAACGAGCCATGCCGTTTTCGTTGACGTTTTCAATCAACTTTCGGTCAAACAAATCAGAATCCCGACTTCGTAACTCACGATTAATCCAACCGGGAAGCTCATCATCGTCAAAGAGATCCTCGATATCATGAAACCCAATTCTATCATCATTGTTTTCGACAAATAGATGAGCCATGAATATAAACAGAAGCGTATTTTCTTCGTCAAGATTCATTCTTTTCAGATTTCTTGCAAATACCGTTTCCTGAATATCTTCAAGCATGCCCATAGCTTCGTCCAGCAACTGATCATGGGTGAGTTCATCATTATCCATTTCATTCATCAATGAATTGAAGCGAGAAAAGAATGTGATTGTGTCTTTCACATGGATGGGTGTATAGACATACTGTTCGTTCTTACGGAGTGATTTGAGGACGTCGGCAGGAACGCGATAACTCAGATTGCCACGTGAACGAGAAGCGCGAACATAGCGTTTCTCCTCCAGAACATCCACGTCATCTGAGAGGCGTAGAATCTTCGTGGTGCGGCAACCAGAGTAGTTCGCAATTTCTGAGATACGGATGCGCGTTTCCTCACTACGATCAACGAACATGGCAAGGAGAACGGTCTGCATTGCCGAAAGTTTCAGCTTGCGTGATGCGTACCGTATGTGCGAAGCTGCTTTCTGAAAGAACTCTTCATCGAGATTAGAGTTTTCAGCTAACTCCACTATATACTCGAAGGATTCAAGGACGCTCTTAGGTTTGGACTTAAGAGCATTCTCCTTCTGACGGGTTTTGTCGGGTTGAAGATTGAGCTTTTCCATAACTTATCTTTGTTGCGCTACAAATTTACAACACAGGTGTATCATTCTGTGACACACATTGTGGAAATTACAATTTCCCTGAGAAAGATTTCACGGGATTCCCTCTTTCGAGATCGGTGTGATTGAGCCATGCGCTTTTTGCGGCATCCACCAGAAGAGATTGGTTCTTCTCATATAGTTTGAGGAGAAGCCGCTCGCGGGCGAGTGATTTATTCTGTGACTGACTTCGCTCATCGGAGCAACGGACACTGAGGCCAGAGGGGACGTGAATGGCACGGACTGAGGTTTCGACTTTGTTGACGTTCTGGCCTCCGTGGCCTCCGCTGCGGCAACTCTCATAGCGGATGTCGCTTTCTTTTACTTCGGGAAGTTCCAACTCGTTGATGAAGTTGATGCCTACAAACCAATTGCGGCGTTTGTGTCCGGGACGGTAGGGATTGGAGGTGGCTCGGTAAAGAATCGAACCGTTCCATTCAAGTGACATGGCCTGCAATGCGGCGAAGTCTCCTTCGACAGAGAAAGTCATGGACATGAAGCATACCGGCTGCGAGTGGTGTTCCTCTGCCTCGACAAGCTGCATCGCCGGATATTTCTTCATCATCTCTTTTGCGACAAGAGCTACGACCCGGGCGCATTCAACTGGCCCGCGTCCGGCAGTTATCTGGATAAACTTCTTCATATTCCTCTGTCTTTGATGTTTAACTTGGGTTTGACCAGCGATAGAATCTTCACTGTCGGTTCGATAAGTGCCACAATCTCTTCCATCGGTTTGTAGGCCTCTGGAGCCTCATCGAGAGTGCCTTCGCAGACGGACGAGGAGAAGATTCCCGACATTGACTGTTTGAAATTCTCAACATCGATATTCTTCTTTGCCTGGGCTCTTGACATAGCCCGGCCTGCACCGTGAGGAGCGGTGTTGAGCCAGTCGGGATTTCCTTTGCCTTCGCAGATTGCGATGCCGTCGCGCATATTGAATGGAACGCAGACTATCCGGCCTTCGGAGGCATCGATGGCGCCTTTGCGAAGCATCGGGTGTTCATCGGTCACATCTATGTAGTTGTGAGTAGTGATGATTGAGTCGGCGCATTTTGCCTTGCAGAGCTTTCGCAGAATGGCGAAGATGCGGTCGCGGATAATCTCATGGTTGTAGCGAGCGTATGCCTGGGCGATAACCATATCTGAGAGATACCCATTGAGTGCCTCACCCCAAAGGAAGCCGGCCAGCTCGGCTCGCTTTGGGGTGTTGGCTATATTGTGCCAATGGTTTGCCACCTTCACGCCGAGATTGCGAGAGCCGGTGTGGATGGTAATCCAAGGTGTGCCCTCGGCATCCTCTCCATATTCTATGAAGTGGTTGCCGCCTCCGAGAGAGCCAAGGCTTTTGTAGAAGATACCTTCCTGAAGTTTGATTCGCCGGCAGAAGCTGGTGATGAACCGGGCATCGATTCTCGGAGCCTCATTGACAAGGTCTGGCGCAGCAGAACGCGCTCTTTGATACCGGCTATTCAGAAATCTGAAGAGTTCCTTCTCATTGAGACTGTTCTTTGCGCAGATTTCTGCTCCCATCGGAATGACCTCCCTGATTCGGTGGTCAAGCAATGCAAAATCTTCGGGATTGACAGGCGCCGAGAGACGGTGCATCGAAATGGTGCAGCCTATGTCCACGCCCACATGGTCGGGATTGACATAGCTGCCGATACGGTAAGCGGTGCCGACATTGCAGGCGTTGCCGGCATGGACGTCGGGCATCTGCACAATATTTATTCCTTGAAATGCCGGATGGTCACATTGAGCCTTGACCCATTCGAGAGCCGACTCTTCAATATTCTCGGTGAAGATTTCAGCCGAAGTATATTTACCTAATATGTTCATTGTCATTCTTTTGATGGAAAGGTCAATGCGCGGTGCGCAATTGATTTATACGGCAAGTGGTTTTGCAAGCGACTTCTTCTCTCAGGCATTCCTGTAAAGGTTTTGCATGTTGGTTGTCAGGTCGGAAACCTTAGTGCGCAGGCCCTGAGGTGCAATGACTTCCAGCTGGTCGCCGTGGAGGAGTATTTCCTGAATGAACTCGAATGTAGGGGCAACATGGAGTTGATAGTCGGTATGGTTCTCGGTTTGCTCGATTACTCTCTGGGAGTGATGCATGGGCAGCGAGTTGAGATACCCGGGCAACTCGCGGTAGGCACGCAGAGTAATATCCTCTGGCTTCTCCCCTGTGCCACAGATGATGCCGAAGTATGGAGCGAAGAACTCCTCCGGCGAGAATCCGTCGGGATACTCATAGCTGTTGCCGGTGAGGTGAAGCTCTGTCACTCGATCAAGCGAAAGGATGCGCATCGCATTCCATGCCGGCACATTGACAAGAACGTACCAGCGGCGTTTGAAGAGTTTGACGCAGAGAGGCTCGACCTCGACAGCTGCAAATCCGCGTCCGACAAAGCTGCGGTAACTCATCAGCATAGTTTTCTCAGTGCGGAGAGCCGACAATACCGTCGCAAGATGCTCCCTGCCGGAGGGGATGTCTTCAAGAAGAATCTTGTCGGCAATCTCGCTGTTCTCGGCCAGGATTGAGTTCAGCGAGAAGTTCTCAATGAGCCACGTGTTAAGTCCGTTGCCTTCAAGATCCTCGGGATTGACAATATAATACAGATTCAGACCTCGGCCGCGACGGCAGGTTATCTCGATTCCGAAATGTTTGAGGACTGCCTGGCAGTGATTGTAAAGCGTCCTCTTGGAGAGGGATGAGTGCAGGTCATTCGCTGGGGCATTGTCCCATGCGTCTGACAGTTCTTCGTATGTCATCTCTCCCTTGTTGCGAAGGGTGTCGATGAGCCAGAGGTATCGTTTGATAAGAATATCAACCATAACGGCGCAGTTTTTGAATTACACCGCAAAGGTAAGGCCTTAATCGGCAATATCATTGCCGATTAAAAGAAATCTCATTCGGGAGCTGATGATTTGTGCAATCTCCGTTCATTATGGCACCGTTGGAGAAATGGGTAATGATGGCATCCATGGGTGTCGG
>CAVBPI010000280.1:0-3976 GCA_963596955.1 bacterium
GTGGCAAGCGCCCGGGCGTCGGCGAGACGGCTTTGGAGAAAATCGTCTATGGTCGTGTCGGTCATGAACGCCGAGGCGCGGAGAGGGGAGCTGAGGACGATTCCTTCGAGTGAGCGGCAGCGGCTCAGCGCGACGTATGCCTGACCGGGCGAGAAGGCTGCCCTCGCGTCAATAATCGCGCGGTCGAATGTCAGGCCCTGGCTCTTGTGGATGGTGATGGCCCAGGCCGGGCGCACAGGATATTGCCTGAACTTGCCTATCGTGGTGGAATTCACGGTCTTGTCCGTCTCGTCCAATTGATAGCGTATGTTCTCCCACTCCATCGGCTCGACGTCAATCGTGACTCCCGTGTCCGCAATCCGGACCTTAATCTTGTCCTTCCACAGGTAGCAGACCTCGCCCAGGGTGCCGTTGATGAAGCGCTTGTCCGGGTCGTTCTTGATGAACATCACCTGAGCGCCCTTCTTCAGGACAAGCCGTTCAGCCGTCGGGAAAGACTCTGCGGGGAACGTCCCGGTGACCTTTGCGTCAAAGGCATATTCGTCGCCGTCGAGCTTTGTCATCTCTCCCTCGTTCACGTTCTGTACCATGCGGTTATGCGTGACAAGACGGATGTAGTTGTCTTCGGGGCGGGGAATGAATCCGGGCTGATAGCGCGTGTTCAGCTCGTCGATGTCCTCCTGCGTGAGGCGGCCGAGGCGTGCGCGGTTGAGAATATCCACGAAATGGGAATCATTCTGACGATATATGTTCTTCAGCTCTATGCAGGAATACTCCAGATTCTGAAGAGCCTTGCAGTCAAAGAAATACAGGGACTTATAGTGCTGTCTCAGAATCATCTCCTCCTCTCCGTGCGCAATCGGCGGAAGCTGCTGCAGATCCCCTATCATCAGAAGCTGCACCCCGCCGAACGGGAGGTAGCTGCGCCGTATCCTGCGGAGTTCCGCGTCGATGTGGTCGAGCAGGTCGGCCCGCACCATTGAAATCTCGTCTATGATTATGAGGTCGAGGTTGCGTATCAGGTCAAGCTTCGCCTTTCTGATGAAATAGCCGGTCTGCGGCGCCACCACTCCGGGAATATATGCCCCGAGCCCGAACTGGAAGAAGGAATGAATTGTCATCGCCCCCGCATTGACCGCCGCAACGCCCGTCGGGGCAAGCACAATGTGCTTTTTCTTCGTGTGTCTTGTGATGTCCCTCAGAAATGTCGTCTTTCCCGTCCCGGCCTTTCCCGTCAGAAACAGGCTCCTGCGAGTCTTCTCCACGATAAACCGCGCCAGTTCAACCTCAAAATTTCTATCTTCCATATTACAAATAAAATTTTATGAAGCCGCCGCCGACGACTTCCGATGACATCCCAAGCCGGGGACAAAGATACGGAAAAATCTTGCAGGAGCAATGCGGTTGCCGGTGTGTTTCATCCGGTGTTTCAGCTCCGTTTGTGGTAGGTCACGACGGCCACGGCGTTCATCAGCGCGGTGAAGACGGCGAGCATCGTGAACTCGAACCACAGATCGGCGATGTGGCTGCCCTTGAGGCAGACGGCGCGCATTATGTCAACGAAATAACGGGGAGGCAGGACGTAGGTGAACCTGTAGGCCCAATCTACCATCGAGCTTGCCGGGGTGAACAGGCCGCTCATCAGAACGAAAATCATCATGAAGAAGAACATCATGAACACGGCCTGCTGGAGGGTGTTGGAGAAGTTCGAAATCGTGAGCCCGAATCCGGTCATGAACAGAAGGAACAGCAGGGCGGCGAGGTAGAGCGTTCCGTAGCCTCCGTAGGGCGCGATGCCATAGACAAGTTTTCCGACGAGGAACGCAAGGGAGAAGATGATGAGTCCCAGAGTTCCGTAGAACATGATTTTCGACGACATGAAGGCGAACTTGCTCACGGGGGTGACGTTAATCTGCTCAATCGTGCCCTTTTCCTTCTCGGAGACGATGTTCAGCGTGGGGAGGAATCCGCAGATTGCAATCAGCACCATAATCAGAAAGGCCGGAACCATGAAGAGACGGTAGTTCAGATGGCTGTTGTAGGCATATTGCACGGAGATGTTCACCGGCGTCCGGTTCATTCCGGACTCTTCCGCCGAAAACGACGACACTATGGAATTGAGGTATCCCGCGCCCATCGAACCCTTTGTGCTGTTGACGGCGTTCGCGGCGATATATACCTCCGTCTGCCTGCCGCCGACAAAATCTCTCTCCATTCCCCGTGGAATCTGGAGAATGAGGTCCGTTTCGCCCCTTTCGATTTCGGAATATGCCTCCTTGTAGCTTGAGGGCATATCCTTGAGTATGAAATATTCCGACGCCTCGACTGTCTTGACGAGTCTTTCGGACATCGGGCTCCTGTCCTCATCGACAATGGATATGTTCACGTTCTTTATGTCCATCGTCGCAATCCACGGCATCACGAGCATCAGCACGACCGGAAACACCAGCGCGAGCCTCGGCATGAACGGGTCGCGGACAAATTGTTTCAACTCCTTGACTAACAGATATCTTATCGCTGACATATTTCTGAAATTTATTCGAGTCTGTCGTTAAACTTCCACAGTGCGACTGCCATGACCGCCGCGGTCATTCCGACGAGTATCGCAAATTCCTTCACGACAAAAATGACCTCTGTACCCTGAATCATGAGCCTTCTGAGTATGACGACGTACCACCGGGCCGGGATTATGGCCGAAATCCATTGGAAAAAGGCCGGCATGCTTTCAATGGGAAACATCATTCCGCTGAGCATGAGCATGGGAAAGAGGAATCCGATGGCGCAGACGAGCGACGCCGCGACCTGGCTCCGCACTATGTTGGACACGAGAAGTCCGATGGAGAGCCCCAGGATTATGTACACTACCGACGAGGCCACAATCCAGAAAAGGCTGCCGTTCATCGGCATTCCGAGCACATATTTTGACATTGCGAGCACAATCGCGAGGTCGATGCAGGCCATCGTGAAATATGGAACCATCTTCGCGATGATGATGGTCAGCGGCTTGACCGGAGACACCAGCAGCACCTCCATCGTTCCGGTCTCTTTCTCGCGGACAATCGAGACGGAGGTCATGAGGGCGCATATCAGCATGAGTATCAGTCCCATAATCCCCGGGACGAAGTTGTAGGAACTGCGAAGCTGAGGGTTGTATAGCATACGGACATTTCCGGTTATGGTTCCTGAGGATGTCATCGGCGCAATGCCGGCAGGCGCTTCTCCGGCCTCAGTGACGGCCATGGCCTGCCCGGCAGTCCCCGCGCTTTCCTGAAGCCAGTCCTGAATGATTGCCGAGAGATACATGGTCTCGGCGGTGGCGTTGTTCGGGTTGGATGCATCCGCAATGATGCTTATGCCGTTGCCGTCAGCGGAAAGTGTACGCGCTCCGAACCCGCTCCCGAACGAGATCACGACATCCGCCTTGCCCTTGCGGAACAGGGGCTCAATCTGCTGTGGAGAATCGAGAATTTCCACGACATTGAAATATTCGCTCGCGTCAATCTTGCCGAGCAGCCGCTTTACCGACGGCTCGTTGTCCGGCATCAGCACGGCCACATTCACATTGCGTATTTCCGTGGAGATGGCGTAGCTGAACAGCAGAATCAGCACAATCGGGGTCATGAACAGAATCAGCATGGTTCGCCTGTCCCGCAGAATGTGCGTGAATTCCTTTTTTACGAATGCTCCGAATTCGGTTGTCTTCATCATCGGTGTTTATTTATATCCTGCGTCGTCTTGTCATTCTCCTCTTACGGCTCCGCGCGCTATTATGTCGAAGACCTCTCCCATTGTCGCCGCCCCGTAGCGGGACTTCAGCGCGGCGGGCGAGTCCAGTGCCTCAATGTGTCCGTCAACCATCATCGACACCCTGTCGCAGTATTCCGCCTCGTCCATATAATGAGTTGTCACAAAGACTGTTATCCCGTCAGCGGCGGCCTTGTATATCATTTCCCAGAACTGCCTTCTCGTAGCGGGG
>CAVBPI010000281.1:0-3555 GCA_963596955.1 bacterium
GATTTTTCAGGCAGACGTTCAGCGCGAGAAAGCGCAGTATGTCAGATTCATCGCTGTCCGGATAGCTCTGCGAGTACTGCTTGGCCATCTTGTTCAGGCTTTCGACAGCAACCCTTATCAACTGTTCGTGCCTCTCGGAAGTTGCCTTGAGGTTGAACGACCGGGCGAGAATGGTCACGTTTATGTTCCTTGCAATGTCCATTCCCTCATCCCTCCATCAGCGAGACGCACCTGTCAATCTCCCGTATGAGGCTTTCTATCTTCCTCTTAGGCTCGGACAGATTCGTCTGAGATCCCACAAACGCAGTCGTGAGATTCAGGTTATCAATTTTCTTTTCTAACTCAGCAATCTGTTTCCCGCGGGCCTCACAAAGCGCCGAAAGCTGTCCGTTTTCCTCCCTCAGACGGATACATTCGCCTCTTTCCTTCTCATACAAGGAAATAAGCCTCACGAATTGTTGTCTGACATTGTCCAGCATAACGTCACATTGTATTACCCACTTTGCAAATATATGAAGAATATTGAAGTTTTCAAAGAAAAATGCCTATCTTTGACAAATTTGAATTGATATGCACGACATTGTTCTGAAAAATATCGCCGTCGGCGACGTCAGATCCGACATATATATTGACGGGGACATGATTTCACGGATTGTGAAAACCGGGGACGGGGCGTGTCCTGAGGCGCGGGAGACCGTTGATTGTACGGGGAAGGCCGCGATGCCGGGATTCATAAACATGCACACGCACGCGGCAATGTCGCTTCTGCGCGGGGTCGGCGAGGACATCGCCTTTCACGAATGGCTCGCGAAGGTCTGGGAAATCGAGGCCAACCTCGACGAGGAGTTTGTCTATTGGGGAACAAAGGTCGCCTGCCTTGAGATGATAAAGACAGGGACGACGACATTCAACGACCACTACTGGTTCCCGCTCGTCGGGCACAGGGCGGCCGTGGAGATGGGCATAAGGCCGGTCTCTTCCTATGTCGTGATCAACAAGATGACGGACGCGGAGAATGAGATAGAGAAGATACGCTGCTGGAAGATGTACGAGGCGTCCAAGCAATGGGGCGACAGGAACCTGAGGTTCTCGATGGCCTTCCACGCGCCGTATTCGGTGAGCGAGCCGATGATGGTCTGGGCCGCGGAATTTGCACGGGCGCACGGGCTGCCGCTTCACATCCATCTCTCCGAGACGCGCAAGGAGGTGGAGGACTGCAAGGAGGCGCACGGAGGACTCACTCCGGTGGAATACCTCGACAGAATCGGGGTGCTCGGCCCGAACCTCATCGCGGCGCACACGCTCTGGCTGAGCGACAATGACATAGAACTTCTGGGCAGGCATCACGTGACCTGCGTGCACAACATAAACTCGAACCTCAAGCTCAGCTCCGGCTACCACTTCATGTACAAGGAGCTCAAGGACGCCGGATGCAAGGTCTGCATAGGGACAGACGGGTGCGCGTCGTCGAACAACCTCGACATCCTTGAATCGATGAAGACGTCGGCGATGATGCAGAAGGGATGGAGGTTCGACCCGACGGTCTGCCCGCTCAGCGAGATTGTCGAGATGGCGACGGTGTACGGGGCCGATGCGCTGGGACTGAACACGGGACTTCTCGAAGAGGGACGAATCGCGGACATCCAGATCATCGACACCGACAACTACAACTTCCTCTCTCCGGGCACATTTCTTGCCAATTTCGTCTATTCGGCGCACAGCGACTGCATAGACTCGCTCATCTGCAACGGCCGTTTCGTGATGAGGCACAGGCAGGTGGAGGGAGAACGGGAGATTCTCGACGGGGCAGGCAAGGTGCTCTCGCAGATAAAGCTCAGGAAATAATCTTTGCCGGGCATTCCGGCGCATAATAACACTATAATACACAGATACTTTATGGACGAAAGAATAGAAAGAATCAACGGTGCGGCCGAATACATCGCCGCAAGGCTCGGCGGGCACAGGCCGGTCGTGGGAATAGTTCTTGGCAGCGGGCTCGGAAAACTCGCGGACAAAATCGCGGATCCGACGGTCATCCCGTACAAGGAGATTCCGGGATTTCCGGTTTCGACGGCAGTGGGCCACAAGGGAAACTTCATCGCAGGAGAACTGGGAGGAAAGTTCGTGGTCGCGATGCAGGGACGATTCCACTACTATGAGGGCTATCCGATGGAGCTCGTGACGCTTCCAATCCGCGTGATGAAAGTACTTGGTATTCAGTACCTTTTCGTATCGAATGCGGCTGGAGGAGTGAACTACGGGTTCAAGGTCGGCGACCTGATGATTATCCGCGACCACATAAACCTGCTTCCCAACCCGCTCATCGGCCGGAATCTCGAAGACTTCGGCCCGAGGTTCCCTGACATGACAAGGCCATACGACCTTGAGCTAATCAAGAAGGCGGAGATTATCGCGTCCGAACTGCACATAGACCTGAAGAAGGGCGTCTATGTCGGAGGCACGGGACCGTCCTACGAGACTCCGGCGGAGTACAAGTATTTCCGCCTCATAGGAGGTGATGCCGTCGGAATGTCCACGATTCCGGAAGTGATTGTGGCACGGCACAGCTCCATTCCGGTTTTCGGAATGTCGGTGATTACGAATGAGGCGCATGACGACTATGCTGAAGATTATGTAAACGATGGCGACGATGTGGTGCGTGCTGCTGATGCAGCAGCGGAGAGGATGAGTCTTTTGTTCGAGAGGTTGATTGAAAGTCTGTAGTGTATGGATAAGAGATATGAGGAAATAGTCCGGGCGGCGGAGGTGCTGAAGGGACGGATTGGAGGAATGAAGCCCGAGGTCGGGATTATTCTCGGAAGCGGACTGGGAAAGCTGGCGGACAGGATTGAAGGGGCCGTGACAGTGCCCTATGGAGAGGTGCCGGGAATGCCGGCCGCGACAGCAATCGGGCACAAGGGCAACTTCATAGCCGGAAGGCTCGGAGGAAAAACCGTCATCGCCATGCAGGGCCGCTACCACTGCTATGAGGGCTATCCGATGCAGGAGGTGGTGCTCCCCGTGCGCATCATGAAAGTGCTCGGAATCAGCACGCTGCTGGTTTCAAACGCCGCGGGAGGAGTGAACTTCGACTATCGCATAGGTGACCTGATGATTATCCGCGACCATATAAACCTTCTGCCGAATCCGCTCATCGGTCCGAATTTCAACGACTTCGGTCCGAGGTTCCCGGACATGACGAGGCCATACGACCATGAGCTCATACGCAAGGCCGAAGTCATCGCCGCGGAAGAGGGCATCCCCGTCAGGAAAGGCGTCTATCTCGCCTGCACCGGACCGACCTACGAGACCCCCGCGGAATACAGTTTCTTCAGGAACATCGGAGCCGATGCCGTCGGAATGTCCACCACTCCGGAAGTCATTGCGGCAAGGCACTGCGGTCTCTCCGTTTTCGGAATCTCGGTAATCACAGACGAGGCGCACAGCAACCCTGACGACTATGTCACCGACGAAAATGCCATAATCGTGGCAGCCGACGCCGCAGCCGACAAGATGACCGCCATCTTCACAAGGCTCATCGAGAAACTATAAAAA
>CAVBPI010000281.1:3565-3976 GCA_963596955.1 bacterium
AGTCGTAACAAGGTAGCCGTACCGGAAGGTGTGGCTGGAACACCTCCTTTTTGGAGTTTGACTTTGGCATGACGCTCAAGCGAGATTGCGAGAGCGGTACAGATGCGGTGCACAAGTCTTCCTGTCAGTCTTTTAGGGGAGCATAGCTCAGTTGGTTCAGAGCGTCTGCCTTACAAGCAGAGGGTCGGGGGTTCGACTCCCTCTGCTCCCACTAAAAAACAGTCCTGTAGCTCAGTTGGTTAGAGCACTACACTGATAATGTAGGGGTCAGCAGTTCAAGTCTGCTCAGGACTACCAGTTCATTAAAATACTGAGATGTCTGTGCAGTATAGGTTCGTATGGATGTTTCTGTGTTTTGAAGTTTATTTTTGGATGGATGCAAGGAAGACGAGTGAGGAGGAAGGGAGTTAC
>CAVBPI010000282.1:0-1550 GCA_963596955.1 bacterium
GTTATACCCATAAGGCCGTAATTGCCGACATATTCAAGCATTGACGAATCCTCAACTTTCGGAGACATGATATAAGAACCGCCATAAACCGGGCCGGTAATCTTCTTCACATGAGGCGGTATGCTGAACTCCATCAGGATTTTATCTCCCTTGAACATTTCCATGCCGATTGTCTCCACGGAGGACGGCAAAGTAAGCGATGTAAGATACTCCGCGCCAGCGAATGCCCTTGCACCACACTCCTTCAGACGGCAGTTCGGCGCAAAGGTTATCGATGTTATCTTTGAGCCGGTGAATGGCCCGCCATCTCCATAATCGCCGATGAATGTTCTATCATAGTCATAATCGGGAATATCACTACTATATTTGGTGCTATAGCGCTCCCACTCGCTACAATAATGCGGAGCGCCCCAGAACTCCACTTCTTCCGGGATTTCATATTCATAGATGTTCGTTCCGTTGAACAAGCCGGACCTCGGAACAATTTTTCTTGCGCACAACTCAATTTCCGACAATTTGCCACATCCTCCAAACATATACCCGCCGAGCACAATACTGTCCTGATGGGAAAGGTGGAAGCCGGTCATGTTCTCACAATCTTCAAAAGCAGAGTTACCAATATTATATACTTTCTGAGGAATGATCACATTGCCCAAAGACGTACAACCGCTGAAGGCGTAATCACCTATAGTTTCCAACGATTCCGATTCCGGAACAGTCTTCAGGGAAGAACATTTGTAGAAAGCATATTTTCCAATTCTTGTGACACCGGCCGGGATATTGACTGTTTCCAATGCTGAACATCCCCAAAACATCTTGTCCCCAATCTCCGTCATGTTGTCCGGCAGCGCAATCTCCTTCAATGACGAACATCCGGACATGACCTGAACACCAACCGTCTCAACATTTGACAAGTCCAATGACTTCAATGACGTGCAGTTCTGGAAAGCATAGTCCCCAATGGTTTTCACAGTTGCCAGAATGTCTATACTTTCCAGAGTTTTACACCCGGAAAAAACATAATTGCCTATTTTTTCACACTGTGACTCTCCAACAAATACAATCTTTCTGACGCCGGAATTTCTGAAGGCATATTTGTCAACGGACTTAATCTTTGCAGGAATTCTGATTTCATTCAGCGAAGTACAATTTTCAAAGAGACCGCCGTAATAGTCCCCACCGCCAAGCGGGTCGGAATTTCTGGCATAATACCCTTCTATTGATGTCAAGGAAGTATTGTCCGGGATGATAAAGTCTTCCAATGAAGTGCATCCATAAAATGCACCGACACTGACAGAGATGACAGATGCAGGCAATTCAAACCGTTTCAACGAAGAACAGTTCATGAATGCGCCGGAAAAAACCAGTCCATGAAAAAGAGGATCTCTACCGACCGAACCCTCTATCCGCTGCAATTTCGAATCTGGTGTGAAACGAATAGATGTCAACTTTGAGGCTTTGCAGAACGCATTCCGTTCAATAAACAAGACATTTGCCGGAATTAAGATATCAACAAGTCCTGAGTTATAAAACGCATATTCCCTTATTGA
>CAVBPI010000282.1:1560-3974 GCA_963596955.1 bacterium
ATAATATCCTCAAGGCTTGGTATGCAGAGTGCCCCCTTGCCGATTGAAATCACGCCTTCCGGCAAAACAAGTTTGTGAAGATTAGACTTCGAGCCATACCGAAACTCCTTATCATTTGTATCTGTCATCGCCTCTTCCGGTATAATGTTCCCTTGAACCGCCGCTCCGCTCAAGTCAAGTTCCGTAAGCTTCGGCATCGCCTCCATTGTCTTGAAATCATCCTTGTTCAGGTTTCCCGTCACCTTCATATTGACAATGTTGGCCTTCTGAATGTCAGTCAATATCTCCGACAAGGTTCCGGCCGTCGGCACGTCAACCTCAAAAGTCGCGACATTTCCGCCCTGCACGATTGTGACCGTGTTCAATATTCCGCTCACGGCATTGCTTATCGTGACTGTCCCGACGCGCTCCAGCAATCCGTCATTCCTTGCCACACTCAGCGAAACGACGGACTCCGTCAGAGCCTTGGTCGCAGGCAGGCATTCAATCCAGTCCACGCCGTCGGCTACCGAGACCTCATATTTCACATTGCTGCTCAACGCGACATCAACGACACCGCCCTCGTATGAAACCTCATACCTGTCGGTTCCGACGATTATCGCATCCTTCTGTAGCTGGGCAATCCTTATGCTCTCCTGTGCGCCGTCAGCCTGAACGAGAATCCGTGCCTCTCTGGAGTCATATCCCTCATTCGCATCTACCTCAAAAACGAGGTCGCTTGTAACGAGGCTTCTTGTCAGAGCCGTCCTCCTGAGCCAGTCCACGGCGGGCATCACGACATTGCAGTCAAGGTTGCTCGTAAGATGGACAACGACATTCTGACGCTCGCAAGAAAGTGTAAAATCGTTCCTGTCGAGAAGCAGGACACGCTCACCCTGCTGACAAACCGTCACTTCTTCATGGAGTTCACCGCTTCTGAGGATAATCTTTCCCAGCCTGCTGTCAGGTTCATCGCTCCGTGACGCCGAAAATTCAAGGACATACGAGACAAGTCCCTTTGTCGCTGGAACCGGTGTTATCCACGCGGCCGTATTTTCAGGAATCTCCACTGAAACATCCACATTGCTCTTCACTTCTATCTGAAAATTCCCGCCCTCGCGCGGCAAGTTCACATAGTCGGAGGTCACGGACAAGGCATCGCGCTGCTTCTGCATAACCTTAATGTAATCCGTGAGGTCGCTGTTTCTGTCCTTGACTACGATTCTCGCATAGCGCGCGTCATAGCCTTCGTTAGCGGTGCAGCTGAACTTCAGCACATCCGTTTCAAGCTGCACTTTCGTAAGATCCTGAGAAATCCACCCCTCGACATCCGACTCTATCATGACATCGTATGCCAGGTTATGCTGAAGCTCGACCTCGAATGACCCGGCTTCATCAGAAAGGAAGATTTCCTTCGGACTGATAACCAGCCAGCTGTCCTGCCTGTCAATCACGCCATTGCCGTTGGAGTCAAGAAAATCCTCAAACGGAGGAATCTCATACCCTGTCATCCCGGCAGATTCGCAGAAACTCTCAAGATTGTTGCGCACAGAAACGGCATCGACGGACATACCGCCATCACGGAGCATCGACATGACTGACTCTCCGAACATTCCGGAAGTTTCAAATTCCGCCGCTGCCTTAGAAAGAAGCTCAGACAGTTCGCTCTCGCTTCTTCCGCCCTGCATTGTTGCCGATATGGCAAGAAGGATTGCGTTCGCATCGCCTCCGCGCATTATGTCTAATTTGTCGAAACTTCCGGGCATCGGAACCGTCTCCGGAATATGGAACAAATCCAGAAGCTCTCTCTCCGCAGTTTTGCGGGCATTTATAATGTCCATATTCCCGGACTGTACCAGATGCCTTATCCTGCCGGCCGCAAGGGTTGTAAGCAGGTTCAGATTAGTATTGCCATCCTCCGTAAGGTCCGCCAGCGCCCGCAGGATTATTCTGGAATCGGACTCACGACCGGTCATTTCATTAAAATACCGCCCGGTAGCAACGATTTCAACATAGCGTCCGTCAATCTGATTGCTTATCTCAAAACTGCCGGAATTGTCGGCCACAACAGTCCTGTAGATTTTTTCTGTAGGATTCAACGCTTCATCCAAGGCCACCACGACGATGTCCGAGCCGAAGACAAATGGTCCTTTCTGAACCTTTCCTCTCACAGAGTTGTGAAGGCCTTCCTGCCGATTGGTGTCATCATCTGTTTTTTCAGGGTTCGGTTCAAGTCCGCACGACACGGCAACAAGACACATGAATAGAAAAAGATAGAATTTTTTCACAGCCGTTATTCTGTCCCGTCGGCTCCAAACGGGGTTATCAGTTATAACAAGAAAGTGTGGAGCTGATTCCGTTTATCCCAATGGAGGTTGTGGAAAGACCTTTACCAATATAAACGAGATATACCCCACACCTGAATAGATATGGGG